>JALCSJ010000095.1 GCA_022653215.1 Acidaminococcaceae bacterium | reverse complement strand
TCTTATTCCTGCCAGAGGTTTAATTGGTTTCCGTAATCAATTTTTAACTGATACTAAGGGTAATGGCATTATGAACCACGTATTTTCCGGCTGGGCTCCTTACAAAGGGGATATTCCCGGTCGTACCAGAGGTTCTTTGGTAGCATTTGAAACAGGCGAAACCAGTTCTTACGGTATTGACAAATGCCAGGCCCGCGGCACCATGTATGTTAGCCCCGGTGAAGAGGTTTATGAAGGACAAATTATCGGTGAAAACACCCGTGAAGATGATATGGACGTTAATCCCTGCAAGAAAAAGCATGTAAGTAATATGCGTGCTTCCGGCAGTGATGATACTGTGCATCTGATTCCTCCTACGACTTTCTCCTTGGAAGGTGCTTTAGAGCATATAAATGAAGATGAGACAGTAGAGGTTACTCCTAAGAGCATTCGTATGCGTAAGAGGATTTTAAACAGAACCGAACGTGGTCGCATGAGAGCCAGAAACACTAAATAAACAATATTGCTATTTGTCTTTTTCTGATGTACAATTAAGCTAGATTCCAAAAGGAGGGATGCAGATGTTCGTAGGTGCCAGAAAGTTAGTTACAAATGAAGAAACAGGAGAACAAACAAACCTGACTTTATTGGAACAGGCATCTTTAGGCATTGATATCCGTACTCCTCTTAATATGAAGGATTGTACCAGATATGCAGATGCTCTTCTAGATGATCAGCTTGTCTTGGTTTCCTTTGACAAACTTAGCCCTGAAGATCGTATGCGTTCAGAGGATTATTTGGCAGGTGTTTGTTATATTGCCGGAGCAACGGTGGCCAGAATTAATGATGACTTAATGATGTATGCTCCCGGCAAAGTAGAAGTTACGAGAGAATAGCAGAATAAAAAACACAACCTCAGTCCTTTTGCGGATTGAGGTTTTTTTGAAGGAGGATTTTTTCGTGGAAAGTTATATTTTACATGTTGCCGGTGTGGATCGCCGAATGCCTATAAGGAGAATTTCTCCCCATTTAAGGCTGGCTTCTTTTATTATGATGGGAGATACTGAGCTCATTGAAGCCTGTGCCCGTGAACTATGTAAGAAGCTGCCAACCGGGTTGGAATATCTTGTGTGTCCGGAAGCCAAAGCCATTGCTCTTACACATGCCATGGCCAGAATTTTGGGACTAAACTATATTGTTATTAGAAAATCAGTGAAGGCCTATATGGAACAGCCCCTTACGGTAGAGGTTAAATCGATTACTACGACGGAAATTCAGCATCTGGTATTAGACAACTGTGATGCCGCTAAAGTAAAAGGTAAAAAAGTGGCTATTATTGATGACGTAGTTTCTACAGGGGGGTCTTTGGATTCTATGGAAAGACTTTTGTCCAGAGCCGGTGCCATTGTTACGGCTAAGGCAGCACCTATCTGGCAGCAGGGCGGTTTTGACGGTAAAGATTTATTATATTTGACTACTACACCTGTTTTTCATGACTAAAAACGAGTGACAGAGGAAAAGGCATTTGCCTTGACCCTTGTCACTCGTTTTTTAATAAATAGTTAATATAAAGCTTCTTATAGAATACCGGCAGGAAGTGCAACACCAACACCGGGCCCAATGGGCAATCCGATCAACATCCATACTACTAAGAAAGCAATCCAGACGATTTGTAAAATAACGGCAATAGGAAGCAGGTTGGAAATAAAAGTGCCAACCTCGATTTTAGAGTCGTATCTTTCTTGGGCAATACTCAGCATCATCCATAAATAAGGCATCATAGGTGTAATACAGTTAGTAGGGGAATCGCCTAAACGATAAATTAATTGAGTGAAACCGGGATGGTAGCCTAAAAGCATAAACATTGGAACGAAAATAGGTGCAAAAATAGCCCATTTAGCAGAGCCTGAGGACATGAAAATATTAACTAAAGAACTGATTATAATAAAAGTAATACACATGGGTATGCCTGTAAATCCGATGTTTTTCAAGAAATCTGCACCATTAATAGCTAGCATGGTTCCCAAATGAGTCCAGTTAAACAAAGACTGGAATTGTCCACAGAAAAAGCAGAAAACTACATATGCACCCATAGCGCTCATTTGCTTAACCATAGCAGCATTTATGCTCTTTAAATTGGTGAATTTGCCTGTTGATACACCATAAGTAATACCGGCAATAGAAAACAAAAAGAATAAAATAGGAATCATGCCTTTGAGCAATAAAGAACCGACCAGAGTATGACCATCTTTGGACAATACACCTGTGAAAAAGCCTATTACCAAAATAATAATATAGACAAGTACGGCAAGACCGGCACGTTGTAAACCTTTACGTGCTTCAGGAGAAATAGCTACTGCTGTTTCATCTGCTCCGGGACCTTCGTATTTTCCAAAACGTGGTTCTACTATTTTTTCGGAGACAAAACCGATTACTAAAGCGCAAAGAAATGTAGATGCTACCATGAAGTACCAGTTGCAAGTAACATCAACTCCAAAAGCTCCTGCTTTGCCTAAAAATCCATCAATAGATTGATTGGTAAGTCCCTGCAACAAAGAATCTGTTCCTGCAATCATTACATTGGCCCCGAAACCAGCTTCGGCACCTGCATAACCTACCAGCATGCCAACAATAGGATTTTTGTTGACGCCAATATAAACTACTGCTGCTAACGGAGGAATAACGACCGTTGCCGTATCGGAAGCAATATTGCCGCATACGCCGATAAAGGCTACAATATATGGCACAATAGAAGGTGGCACATTGTGCATGGCTCGTTTAATTATAGTAACCAGTAAACCTGAATCATCACAAAAACCGATAGCCAGTGTCATCGCCAGAACTAAACCTAAAGGTGCAAAACCGGTAAAGTTTTTGACCATATTGCTTAACAACCATTCAACACCTGCTTTAGAAAAAAGATTCTGTGAAGCTACCAGCTTGCCATTTGCTGGATTTGTCAGGGTCGTGCCTGTAGCAGTTAAAACCGCACCAAGAATTGCAATAATCACAAATAAAATACAAAATAAAATAGCCGGCGGCGGTAATTTGTTGCAAACAGCTTCTACCGTGTTTAAAAACCTGTCCATCCAAGTCTTTTTACCCGTTTGTTCTCCCATAATACAATGCTCCTTTTTCCTTTTTATCTAACAAATAGCTTTAGAAGTTATTTAGCTATTTGTATTGTAACATAGTGGTAAAATTTGACTAGATGTTTTTGTGAAAATTATCGATTTTTTTTAAACATAGGTTATATTGGACTAAGATTGAGCGGCAAGGGAAGGATAAGAGCAACTATAATATTTGAATTTATGCTATAATAAACAAGCAAATTAATTGTGGAGATAAGCTATGGATAAAAATTTTGTGCATTTACACGTTCATACTGAATATAGTTTACTGGATGGTGCTTCAAGAATTCCGGAACTTGTGGCCTATGCCAAAGAGCTTGGTATGCCGGCTTTGGCTATTACTGACCATGGTGTCATGTATGGGGTCATAGAATTTTATAAAGAATGTAAAAAGCAGGGGATTAAGCCTATTATTGGTTGTGAAGTATATATTACAGACGGGTCAAGAACTGATAAAAGTATTACGGCTCGTGATAAGACCTATCATTTAATTTTGCTGGCCGAAAATTATGAAGGCTATCGTAACCTGATGAAGTTAGTATCTATTGGGGAAGTTGAAGGATTCTACTACAAACCTCGTATAGATAAGGAAGTCCTGCGTAAATACAGCAAGGGTTTAATCTGTCTCAGCGCTTGTGTGGCCGGGGAAGTTCCCAGGCATGTCCTGCGGGGGGAGCTGGAAACAGCAGAAAAGGTTTTGCAGGAATATCTGGACATTTTCGGTAAAGATAATTATTTTTTGGAAATTCAGAACCATGGATTACCGGAAGAAGCTACGAATAATGCTTTCTTACATAAAATGGCAGCTAAATACGGTCTTGGCCTGGTAGCTACTAATGACCTGCACTATGTTCGCAGGGAAGATGCGGCAGGACAGGATATTTTGTTGTGTATTCAGACCAATTCTCAGTATTTGGATCCCCACAGAATGCGCTTTAATAACGATATGTATTATTTAAAGAGCTATGATGAGATGCTGCAGCGTTTTCCCGAAGATGAGGCAGCTTTGGCAAATACTGTGAAAATTGCGGAACGTTGTAATTTGGAACTGGAATTTGGTCATTTGCTTCTGCCGGAATTTCCTTTACCGGCAGGGGAAACCTCTATGGACAGCTATCTAAGAAGGCTTTGCGACGAAGGATTTCCCAGCCATTATCCTATGGATGACACTAAAGCTAAAGAGCGTATGGAATATGAACTTGGTATTATTAAACAAATGGGTTATTCCGGATATTTTCTTATTGTCTGGGATTTTATTAACTATTGCAAGACTCATGACATTCCCGTGGGACCGGGACGTGGCAGTGCAGCCGGCAGCATTGTGGCCTATTTGACAGGTATTACCAACATTGACCCATTGAAATACAATCTTATTTTTGAACGTTTCCTCAATCCGGAACGAATCAGTATGCCTGATATTGATACAGATATTTGCTATGTAAAGAGGCACTTGGTTGTAGAATATCTGGCAAAAAAATATGGTGAGAAACATGTGGCCCAAATTGTTACCTTTGGAACTTTGGCTGCCAAAGCTGCTATTAAGGACGTAGGCAGGTCTTTGGGCATCAGTCTTAATGTTGTGAATCAAGTTAATAAGCTGATTTCCAATAGACCGGGAACGACTTTGGCCGGCTCCTTGGCGGACAGCAAAGAACTTAGAGAATTGAGGGAAAGCAGTCCGGAAATCACCCAAATGCTTGATTTTGCCCAAAAAGTAGAGGGAATACCACGTAATACTTCGACTCACGCAGCCGGAGTAATCATCACTCCCGGTGAACTTACTGATTATGTGCCATTGCAGATTACTTCCGGAAGTGACGATGAACAGAAATATATTTGCACACAATATGACAAAGATAGGTCTGAATCATTGGGTTTACTGAAAATGGACCTTTTAGGCCTGAGGACTTTGACTGTCATTGACGATGCAGTTAAGATGATAAAAAAAGACAAAGGCATAGACGTAGATGTAGACCATTTGGACCTCCATGATGAAAAGACCTGTAAAATGCTTCAGGAAGGGGATACAGCAGCTGTTTTCCAAATGGAATCAGATGGTATGACCCGTCTTATGAAGCAATTGGCACCGGTAGGCTTTGAAGATTTGATTCCTTTAGTGGCTTTGTACCGACCGGGGCCTTTAGGCAGCGGCATGGCGGAAGATTTTATTAACGGGCGTCATGGCAAAAGAACTGCTCCGGTGCTGCATCCATTGCTGGAGCCTATTGTTGCTGATACTTACGGAGTAATTTTATATCAGGAACAAGTTATGCAGATTACTTCTGCTTTAGCAGGTTTTACCCTGGGCGAAGCTGATATTTTGCGTCGGGCCATGGGTAAGAAAAAAGCCAAAGAACTGGATAGTATGCGGGCTAAGTTTATACAGGGCGCCAAAGAAAAGCATAATATAGATACAGCTCTGGCCGAAAAAATATTTGCTTTGCTGCAGCATTTTGCCGGTTATGGATTTAACAAATCTCACTCAGCGGCTTATGCTTTTGTGGCGTACCAGACTGCCTATTTAAAAGCTCACTATCCGGTGGAGTATATGGCAGCTTTCTTGAATAGTATTATTAGCGTGGCGGATAAAGTTAGCTGGTATATAAATATTTGTCGCAGTGCAGATATAAAAGTGCTGGCTCCTGATGTTAATACAAGTGAGGCCGGTTTTGCCGTGGACGGCGACAGTATACGTTTTGGCATGGGGGGTATTAAAAGCGTGGGGGATGCAGCAGTAGACTGTATTATAGCAGAACGTGACGAGCATGGCCCCTATAAAGATTTTATGGATTTCACCCAACGCATTGACACGTCTAAGGTTAATAAACGGGTAGTGGAAAATCTGATTAAATGCGGTGCCATGGACTGCTTTGGCAACAAGCGCTCTCAACTTTTGGCCATTATGGATAATGCCTTAGATGTTGCCAGTCAGAAGCAAAAGGATAAAATTTCCGGACAGATAGATTTATT
>JALCSJ010000094.1 GCA_022653215.1 Acidaminococcaceae bacterium | reverse complement strand
TAAGACCCAATAAAGCTTCGAAAGTGTGCCGGCTCCAATACAGATGGCATGATACAGCATGGAAACGTTCTCGGGGAAAATATAATTCCTATAAAGAACCCATGCTTACTTATGAAGTGCATCTGGGTTCATGGAAAAGAGGGGCAGATAACGAAGAACTTACCTATCGGGAAATTGCAGATCAATTGGTTCCCTATGTAGTTAAGATGCATTATACTCATATAGAACTAATGCCTATTTGCGAGTATCCTTATGATGGGTCTTGGGGTTATCAGGCAACAGGATATTTTGCTCCTACCAGTCGTTATGGTACTCCGCAAGATTTTATGTATTTAATTGACTTGTGTCATCAAAACAAAATTGGTGTTATTTTAGACTGGGTTCCCGGTCATTATTGTAAGGATGCCCATGGCTTAAGATATTTTGACGGAGAACCTTTGTATGAGTCGGGCAATCCTTTGCTGGCAGAAAATATTCAATGGGATACCATGAATTTTGATTACGGACGTACTGAGGTTCAGAGCTTTTTGATTTCCAGTGCTATGTTCTGGCTTAAGGAATATCATATTGACGGGTTACGGCTTGACGCTGTAGCTAATATGCTTTATCTGAGCTATTGTAAAAAGCAGGGACAGTGGCAGCCTAATAAATACGGTGGAGAAGAAAATCTGGAAGCCATTGATTTTCTGCATAAATTAAATTCTGCTATATTTGCTAAAATACCTACAGCACTTATGATTGCCGAAGAGTCCAGTGCCTGGCCCCTGGTAACTAAACCGGTAGAGGATGGGGGCCTGGGTTTTAACTATAAATGGAACATGGGCTGGATGAATGATATGCTTAATTATATGTCCATGGAACCCATTTATAGAAAATGGCACCATAATTTAATAACATTTTCATTGATGTATGCTTTTTCGGAGAACTTCATTTTACCTTTATCCCACGACGAAGTAGTTCATGGAAAACATTCTCTCCTGGATAGAATGCCGGGAGATTATTGGCAGAAATTTGCAGGACTTAGAGCTTTTTATGGTTATTGGATGAGCCATCCCGGTAAGAAGCTGCTCTTTATGGGTGGAGAATTCGGACAGTTTATAGAATGGAAATATGATACTAGTCTTGACTGGCTTTTGCTGCAATATCCTTTGCATAAAGCTATGCAGCACTATGTTGCAAGCTTGAACGAATTTTATGTGAAGCACAAAGAATTCTGGCAGGAAGATTGTGACTGGTCAGGATTTTCCTGGATTAGTTGCGATGATATAAATAATAGTGTCATTGCTTTTGAACGCAAGGGAATAAAAGAAAATGACAGAATTATAGTTGTATGCAACTTTACACCGGAAGTGCGGCATAATTATAGAATAGGAGCTCCTGAAAAAGCTGCTTACCAAGAAGTTTTTAATAGTGATGCTAAGGAATTTGGCGGGTCGGGAGTTATGACAACAGGAAAAATCCTTACAGAAGAGGTGCCTTATCATAATAGAGAACAATCCCTGGTTTTAACTTTGCCCCCTTTAGCTGTTATTTATTTGCAAAAAAAATAAAAAAACATGAGAAAAAATGCGCATATTATTTTTTTAGTGCTATAATATGCTTTAATTACTTTTGTTTTTATAAAGTAATGTCTTAGATAAAGTAATGTCTTGGAATGGACAGGAGGGATTTTTATGATAAAAGTATTATTTGCTGCTTCTGAAGCAGCACCATTTGTAAAAACAGGAGGCTTGGCAGATGTAATGTATGCATTGCCTCGTTACGTACAAAGCAAGAATATTGAGGCTGCTTTGGTTATTCCTAAGTATGGTGTCATTGCCGATAAATTTAAAGACAAGATGGAAAGAGTCTACGAAGGAACTGTAGATCTGTCTTGGCGCAATAAATACATGGGCGTGGAAAAACTTGAATGGAAGGGCATTACAGTTTATTTCATTGATAATGAAGAATATTTCAGACGTGACGGAATCTATGGTTATGGTGATGATGCTGAAAGATTTGCTTATTTTTCCAAAGCTGTTTTAGCTATGCTGCCCCATATTGATTTTAAGCCTGACGTTATTCATTGCAATGACTGGCATACAGGTATGCTTAGTGTTTACCTGAAAGAAGGCTTTTATCAGGATGACTTCTACAAAGATATTAAAACAGTTTATACCGTTCACAACTTGAGATACCAAGGAGTTTTTGACCGTAGTATTGTGGGCAATGTTCTTGGTCTGCCGGAATATCTTTATGATAACGGAAATCTTGAGCAAGGCGGCGGCTTAAACTTTATGAAAGCCGGTATGGTTTATGCTGACTACATTACAACAGTAAGTCCTTCTTACGCTAAAGAAATTACCGAACCATATTTCGGAGAAGGTTTGGATGGATATATTCGCAGCATTGGTAATAAGATAACCGGGATTTTAAATGGTTTGGACGAAAAGATTTTCAATCCTGCCACAGATGAATATCTCCATACTAAATATGATGCAGAAAATGTCTTTGCCGGAAAAGCGGCTAATAAAGAAGCTTTGCAAGCTAGGTTGGGTTTGCCTGTAGATAGAAATATCCCGATGCTTGCCATGGTTTCCAGATTAGTGGCAGACAAAGGCTTGGATTTGCTTACAAGAATTATGGATGAATTGCTTTTGGAAGGCATCCAATTAGTTGTACTGGGAACAGGTGATTACCAGTATGAAGAAGCCTTGCGTGGTCTTGCCGCCCGCAATCCTACCAGAGTTTCAATTAATACTTTGTTTAGTGAAGAATTGGCCAGAAATATTTATGGGGCAGCCGATATTTTCCTTATGCCTTCTCGTTTTGAAGCCTGTGGCTTAAGTCAAATGATAGCTCTCAGATACGGTGCCGTTCCTGTTGTCAGGGAGACAGGTGGACTAAAAGACACTATTGTTCCTTTCAACAAATACACAGGAGTAGGTAATGGTTTGACCTTTACAAACTTTAATGCTCATGAATTCCTTTATAGCATTAAAGATGCGCTGGGTCTTTACTCTTATGCTCCGGTATGGAGCAAGCTAGTCCACAATGCTGTTACCAGTGACTTTGGCTGGGAAAAAGCAGCTGGGCAATATACTAAGATTTATGAAAAAGTAGTTGCTAAAGAAAATGTGGAAACAGTTTCCAGCATTAAGGCTAAGGCTAAAGAAGTTGAAGAAGCAGAGCCTGTTGCTGAGAAAGCTGCAGAACAAGCAGAGCCAGTTGCTGAGAAGAATGCAGAACCGGTAAAGCCCGCTATGCATAAGGTAGCAGAAGCTGTCGAAGAGTTAAAAGCTGCCGTTAAAGCTGCAGCGAAGAAAACCACTGCTAAAAAATCTTCCGCTAAAAAAACTACCAAGAGAAAAACAACTAGGAAAGTTTCAGCAAAAACAAAAGCAAAAAAGACAACCAGCAAAAAGTAATATAACCGGAGAAGAATTTTATGGATATTAAGTTGTATCATGATTCTCACAAAAGCATATTCAGGTCCCTGTTTGGGGCTGTACCTACAGGCGCAAGGCTTACCTTGCGCCTGTCTGCCCTTGGTATCACAGATGAGCAAGTTTATCTTCGTCTGTGGCCGGTGGATGATGGGGACAAACTTTTGCCCATGACCAGAGTACCGGGTACTGATTTGTTTGAAGCCAATTTTAATATTTCGGAAACAAGCGGTCTTATTTGGTATTTCTTTATGGTGAAGGGTAAAAATTTTAAGCTTTACTATGGTAATAACAAGTCAGAGCGTGGTGGAGAAGGTCAGCAGTACGACCATGAACCACCCTCTTATCAAATTACTGTCTATGATAAAAACGCTGTTACTCCTGACTGGTTTAAGCATGCAGTAGTTTATCAAATTTTTCCGGATCGTTTTGCCCGGGGTGGTACAAGAACAGATGATCTTGCCGGCAAAAGAAATGCAGTACTCCATAGCTGTTGGGATGATAAACCATATTATTGCAAAGATGCACAGGGCGGAATCGTTCAGTATGATTTCTTTGGAGGTAATATAGCCGGAATTCAGGAAAAACTTTCCTATCTAAGTAACTTGGGAATTAATGCGATTTATTTAAATCCTATATTTGTCAGTGCCAGCAATCATCGTTATGATACCGGTGATTATAAACACATAGACCCGTTTTTGGGAACTAATGAAGAGTTTGCCGAATTGTGCAAAAAAGCAAAAGCTTTGGGTATTAGGATTATTCTTGACGGTGTGTTCAGTCATACGGGTGATGATAGCCTGTATTTCAACAAATATGGAACCTATCCTACTTTGGGAGCTTATCAGTCTAAAGACTCACCTTACTATTCATGGTACAAGTTCAATAAATACCCTGACGATTACGAAAGTTGGTGGGGTGTTGGAACCTTACCGGAGGTGACGGAAACCACACCTTCCTACATGAATTATATCTTCAAGGCTTCCGACAGTGTTATGAAACAGTGGCTGAGTCTTGGAATCAGTGGCTGGCGCTTGGATGTAGTAGACGAATTGCCTCCTAAATTTTTGGAAAGTTTTTGGCAGGAATTAAAAAAGCAGAATAAAGATAATGTTTTAATTGGAGAAGTTTGGGAAGATGCTTCCAATAAGGTAAGCTATAATGAGCAAAGAGCTTACTTTAGCGGAGGTAAGCTAGACAGTGTTATGAATTATGTAATGCGCAGTATTATGTTAGACTTTATGCTGGAAAAAGCAGATGGTTCTGAAACCATGTCCAGAATACTTCAGCAAGAAGAAAATTATCCGCCGGAAAATTTTTATGCCTGTTTGAATTTAGTAGGCAGTCATGATGTAGAAAGAGTCCTCACTGTCTTACAAGGCGGCGAATACAGCAATAATCAAAAGCGTCCGGAATTGGCAGATCCCATCTGGATAGAAGCAGATTCTACCGTGAAATTTCAAGAGGATGAAAAAACCTTTAAGACCGGACGGCTGCTTGCTGCTAAAAATAAAATCGCTGCAGGTAAGAATCGCAGCTCCGTGGGACAAGATAGGCTTTGCACTTTAATTACCTGGCAGATGACTATGCCGGGAGCTCCTTGCATATATTATGGCGATGAAGCAGGTGTGGAAGGTTACAAGGACCCGGATAATAGGCGTACATTCCCTTGGGGCCAGGAAAATTATATTATTCAATCCTGGTATCGTCAGATGATTCACCTGCGCAGAGATAATGCTGCTTTGAGTACAGGTAGATTTGTGCCACTTTATGGAGAAGAAAGTGCCTTTGTTTATGCCCGCTGTATTGAAGGCAATCGGGATGTATTCGGGAAACCGGCTAAAGATGGTATGTTTGTAGTTGCTATTAATAGCAGTACTACTGCTAACAAAACAATTTCTATAGATACAGATGGTCTATGTGTTGGTAATTTTAGGGACATTATACATAAAGGGCCAAATCTTCATGCTCCTGACGGAAAACTGACGTTTAGTCTACCGCCATTAGGTGTTATGCTTCTTCAGCGTATTGAATCTACAGGGAAAAAAAGGGCAGGGGTCTTATTGCATCCAACTTCACTGCCTGTTCAGCAGGGAGAAGATATTACTCAAACAACTTTTAAATTTTTGGACTTTTTACAGGCAGCAGGACAAAGTTTGTGGCAGGTTTTGCCTTTAAATCCTCCCGGGTGGGGAAATTCTCCTTACCAGTCTGTTTCCGCTTTTGCTGGGAATAGTGCATTGTTTAGTGTGACAAGTGAGTCAGGTACTAGTATTAGGGCAGATTCTTCTGCTAAACAGGCATTTTGGGAGAAAAATAAATATTGGTTGGATGACTACGCTCTTTATATGGCCTTAAAGAATAATTTCCAGGGTAAACCATGGTATGCCTGGCCGGAGGATATTAAGAAACGTGATAAGTCCGCCATTGCTAAATATCGTGATATATTAAGAGCTCAGATTGAAAAAATAGATGA
Source organism: Acidaminococcaceae bacterium (assembly GCA_022653215.1). Lineage (GTDB taxonomy): Bacteria > Bacillota > Negativicutes > Acidaminococcales > Acidaminococcaceae > JALCSJ01. Next base: position 883 of record JALCSJ010000094.1, on the reverse strand, counting down.
TGAGCAGTTTGTTTTCTTTACACAATGGGGAAAGATTAGGGACTATGCCCATAAATTAGGCATTCATATTATGGGTGATGTACCTATTTTCGTTTCTCATGATAGTGCAGATTGTTGGGCTCACCAGGACTATTTTCTGCTGGATGCAGAGGGAATGCCGGAACTTGTATCAGGTGTGCCGCCTGATTATTTCAGCAAAGATGGTCAGTTGTGGGGCAATCCCTTATATAACTGGCGGTCCATGGCTCGGGATAATTACGAGTGGTGGCAGGAAAGATTTTCTGTAGTTGCTTCTCTTGTAGATGAGGTTCGTATAGACCATTTCCGGGGATTTGCTGCTTGTTGGGGTGTGAAGTACGGTGCTAAGAATGCCAGAGAAGGACAATGGTACAAAGGACCGGGTGAGAGCCTTTTTGAATTTGTACAAAGAGCGTTGCCTGAGCTTACTTTAATTGCCGAAGATTTAGGTGTTATAACTGAAGATGTAAGCAAAATGAAAAATGATTTAGGCTTTCCCGGCATGCGGTTATTACACTTTGGTATTAAAGAGAGAAAGGGCGGGAGCGTAGCATTTGATACTGATAGCAACTGCTATGCCTACACCGGAACTCATGACAATAATACTACCGTTGGGTGGTATACTGAGAATCTTAGTGACCAGGAACAATTAGAGGTACGTAAGATGCTCTATATTACGGCTCAAGCAAGTACACAAGAAAATGCTAAGGAAAAACTGTCAGCAGAAGATATAGACCGCGAATTGGTAGAGTACGTTTATAGCCGTCAGGCCAGAACCGTAGTTATTCCTATGCAGGATATTCTGGCACTGCCCTCTAATTGCCGTATGAATACGCCGGGTGTAGCTGTCGGTAACTGGACATGG
>JALCSJ010000093.1 GCA_022653215.1 Acidaminococcaceae bacterium | reverse complement strand
ATGTTTACTCAAGTGGGAGCCGCTGCTCCCGGTGTTTACAATGCTTTGGATACACACTGGATTTGGCAGGAAGGCATTGAACGACTGACAAAAGAGCCGCTGAAGATTGAAAACGGGGGAGTAAAGGTTCCCAATAAACCGGGACTGGGTATAGAAGTAGATAGGGAGCAGGTAGTAAAGGCCCATGAAGTTTATATGAAAAACTGCCTGGGAGCCAGAAATGATGCTATGGGCATGCAGTATTTGATTCCAGGCTGGAAGTTTGACCCCAAGAAACCTTGTCTGGTTAGATAGGGGATTAATGTTATGACTTTAAATAAACCACTAAAAATAAAAATGCAAGAAGCAGATAATGTAGCTGTTATTGCCAATGAAGGTGGTCTCAAAGCAGGTACTGTCTTTGAAGATGGTTTTACTTTAACCACAGATGTGCCTCAGGCACATAAAGCGGCATTGGTGGACATACCTAAAGGCAGAGGTATTGTTCGTTATGGACAAATAATCGGCTATGCCAAGAAAGATATTCCTAAAGGCAGCTGGATTGACGAATCACTGGTTGGCTTGCCACCTGCTGTGGATGTTCATCAGCTTGTATATAAGCAAGCTGAGATTCCTGCCAGAGAGCCACTTAAAGGGTTAACCTTTCAAGGTTATAAAAATCCTGACGGCAGTGTTGGCGTTTTGAACCTTTTAGGTATTCACACCAGCGTTCAGTGTACCGCGGGAGTGTTGGATTTAGCAGTAAAAAAAATCAGGGAAGAACTTCTCCCAAAGTATCCTCATGTAGATGGCGTTGTAGCTTTAAAACATGCCTATGGCTGCGGCGTGGCAATCAATGCTCCTGAAGCAAAAGTGCCCATCAGAACAATTAAAAATTTGGCAAAACATCCTAACTTGGGTGGAGAATTATTAATCGTAAGTCTTGGGTGCGAAAAGCTCCGGCCGGAAGTTGTCATTGACGGTAATCCCAGGGCAGTAGAGATAGTGCTGCAGGATAAGGCCGGTATGGCCGCATCTGTTGCAGCTATAGTGAAAGCAGCAGAACCAATTCTTGAGCGACTCAATAAGCGTACCAGAGTAACCTGCCCTGCTGCGGACCTGGTTATCGGTTTACAATGCGGAGGCAGTGATGCTTTCTCAGGTGTTACTTCCAATCCGGCAGTCGGTTATGCAGCGGATCTTTTAGAACGAGCCGGTGCCACAGTTATGTTTTCCGAAGTTACAGAAGTAAGAGATGGTGTTGACAGGCTTTTACCTCGCTGTGCAAATGCGAAAGTAGGTAAACGTTTATTAGAAGAAATGCAATGGTACGATAATTACCTGACTATGGGTGGTGTGGACAGAGCAGCAAATACTACACCGGGAAATAAAAAAGGAGGCCTTTCCAATATTGTGGAAAAGGCCATGGGTTCTATTATTAAATCAGGTACAGGAACTATTAACGAAGTCCTTTCACCTGCTGAACGTCCTACGAAAAAAGGCTTAATTTATGCCGCAACGCCGGCTAGTGATTTTGTCTGCGGTACTTGTCAATTGGCTTCAGGCATTCAGATGCAGGTGTTTACAACAGGCCGGGGAACACCCTATGGTCTGGCTATGGCACCGGTTATTAAAGTATGCAGCCGCAGTGCAGTTGCTAAACATTGGCCGGATATTATTGATGTAAATGCCGGACGTATAGCTGAGGGTGATGCAACTATTGAGAGTGTTGGCAAAGAAATATTTGCATTGATTTTAGCTGTAGCAAGCGGTGAAAAACAAACATGGGCGCAAAAATGGAAAATATATAATGACTTATGTGTCTTTAATCCGGCACCCATTACTTAATAAATCATTAGCGCCTAAAAATATAAAAAAGTGAGGTAGATTGACAATGGAATACAAAAAATTTGGCGATGATTATATTATTCGCATGAATCGTGGCGAAGAGCTGTTGACAGATTTGCAGGAAGTGTGTGAAAAGGAAAAGATTACACTTGGTTCAGTACAGGGCATAGGTGCCCTAGGAGAAATAACTATTGGTGTTTTTGACAGAAAGCAATTTAAATATTTTACTGAAACATATAAAGGTGATTTTGAAATTGCTTCATGCATGGGGGATATTTCTACAAAAGAAGGAAAAAACTATCTTCACATACATATTGTTATTGGCAATGTTCATGAAGGTAGAATCTATGCCGGTCATCTAAGCAAAGGAATTATTAGCTTAACTGGTGAATTTATTATCCATAAAATTAATGGAATAGTAGAAAGAGAATATTCCGAAGAAGTGGGCTTAAATTTGTACAAGTTTGAAAAATAATTATTCTTGAATTTTTGTGCGAAGTGGTGCTTGCCGTAAAAAATAGTCATGGATTAGTTCATTAAAGTAAACCATGGCTTTACTGCGGTAGGCACCTTTTTTATATATGGTACATAGTTCCCAGCGTGGGTCATTGGGAATACGATAATATGCAATCTTATCGTTAGGCTGGTAGTATTCACCGGAAGTAATAGTGCAGGCAATATTGTTTTTTACCATCGTTATCAAGGTTCTATTACTTGCGGTTTCAAAAAGCACATTAGGTGAGATAGCAGCTTTAGTTAAAATATTATCAATGATAGCTCGTTGAGTAGAGCCTTTGAACATAAGAATAAAAGGCATATGAGCACAAGCTTTTATATTGATGTAAGGTAGATTTTCTATGTAGACATCAGGATCAGCGGCGTTCTTGGCTAAAGGACTGCTACGGGGCAGGGCAAACAACAATGGCTCAAATCGTATATGTTCATATTCAAGTTCAGGAAGCCGGTCTTTCTCATTTAAAGTAACTAAGCCTAAATCAATATACCCCTTACTAATTTCAGAAAATTGCGTTGATACACGCATCTCTTGAGGCTCAACTGTAATGCCGGGAAATTTTTGATGAAAGGACGGATATGTTGCTACAAACATTTCAATGCCACGTTCAGGAGTAAAAACCAGAGAAAGATGTCCAGTATTATTTTCTGCCAAATCATTTATGATATTATATGCTTCTCGTTTTTCCTGAAGCATTTTTTTCCCATAACGAATATAAACTGTACCTGCATCAGTAGGGGTGAAGTTGTTTTTGCGTCTATGAAATAATTGAATGCCAAGTTCTGCTTCTAGCTTAAGCAATTGCTGGTTTAAAGCAGATTGAGTAATATATAGTTGTTCTGCAGCTTTAGTAATTCCGCCGGCTTCAGCAATTTTTACGATATAGTTGATTTGTTTTAAATCCATAAAAATACTCCTTTCAGAATATAACAATTAGAAAAACTAAGTTTAAAACTAAAAACTAACTGTTTGACTTATTATACACCAATTAGTAGAATTAAGACAAGAAGAAAAAAGCAAAAAATAAATTGTTTCAATTATCAGAAAAAAGAAAAAATTTAAAGGAGAAAACAATTATGATTCCAGTAATTACGAAAATGGAAGTATTTCCGGTGGCAGGTAAGGATTGTATGGAGTTAAATTTGAGCGGTGCTCATGCTCCCTATTTTACTAGAAATGTGGTAATTCTGACAGATTCAACAGGTAATACAGGTGTTGGTGAGGTGCCGGGCGGACAGAAAATAACCAAAGCGTTGGAAGACAGTATGGATTTGGTGGTTGGTTCCAAAATCTCTGAATATAAAAATACTATGTTGAAAGTTAAGACTCGTTTAGATAAAAACGGACAAGAAGATGTCCGTGGTAATCAAACTTTTGATCTTCGGACTGGCGTCCATGTGCTGACTGCCATAGAAGCTCCTAGTCTGGATTTGTTAGGAAAATATTTAGAAGTACCTGTGTGCAAGCTTTTAGGAGAAGGACAGCAGAGAGATTTTGTAAGAATGTTAGGTTATCTTTTTTTCGTAGGAGATAGAAAAAAGACAGATCTTCCTTATGCGGAGGAAACCAATTCCGATTGTGATTGGTATCGTCTTCGTCATGAAGAAGCTCTTGATGCTGACAGCATAGTGGCTTTGTGTAAGGCTGCTCAGGAAAAATATGGTTTTGTTGATTTCAAGTTAAAAGGTGGAGTATTAGCCGGAGATGAAGAAATGAAAGTTATTAGAGCCATGAAAAAAGCGTTTCCTAAAGCTCGTATGGATTTAGACCCTAATGGAGCATGGACACTGGATCAGGCTTGCCAATATGTAGATGGTATGAAAGGTATCTTAACTTATTGTGAAGATCCATGTGGAGCTGAAGGAGTTTACTCCGGCCGAGAGATTATGAGTGAATTCAGACGTAGAACAGGATTCCCTACAGCAACTAATATGATTGCTACAGACTGGCGTCAGATAGGACATTCTTTAGAGTGTCAGGCCGTAGATATTGTTTTAGCGGATCCTCATTTTTGGACCATGGCCGGTTCCGTAAGAGTAGCCCAAATGTGTCACGAATTTGGTTATACATGGGGTTCCCATTCCAATAATCATTTTGATATCTCTCTTGCTATGTTTACACAAGTAGGGGCTGCTGCACCCGGGGCCTACAATGCTTTGGATACGCACTGGATTTGGCAGGAAGGCATGGAAAGATTGACTAAAGAGCCTTTGAAAATTGAAAACGGGGGAATCAAGGTTCCTAATAAACCAGGTTTGGGTATAGAAGTAGATAGAGAACAAATCCTGAAAGCACATGATGTTTATATGAAGAATTGCCTAGGAGCCAGAAATGATGCTATGGGTATGCAGTACCTGATTCCCGGTTGGAAGTTTGATGCAAAGAAACCTTGCTTGGTAAGATAAATATACTTGTAAGTAAAACACAATGATGTGTTAAAAATCGGAGGAGAACAAAATGGCTGAATCAACCAGAATGCTTTTGGGGTTAGGCCTTGGTATTATTGTAATGATGTATTTAGTTTCCAAAACCAAGGTACATAGTTTTGTAGCATTATTAATAGCAGCTTTGATTACAGGATTGATTGGTGGGATGCCGGTAGCAAATATTAAAGGTGTTGATGGTAAAACAATTATAGGCGTTGTCAATGCTATTACTGATGGCTTTGGTAATACATTACGTAGTACAGGTATTATCATTGGGTTAGGTGTTATGATGGGCGGTATTCTGGAAAAATCCGGAGCTGCTGAAAAAATGGCCTACAGTTTTGTTAAAGCAGTAGGCAAAGGCAGAGAAGAATGGGCCTTGGGTATTACCGGCTGGGTAGTTTCTATTCCTGTATTCGCTGATTCAGCCAACGTTATTTTTGCTCCTTTGTGCAAAGCTATTTCTAAGGTTACAGGTAAATCTGTAGTGGGACTTGGACTTGCTATGGCTTCAGGACTGCAATTAACCCATGCTTTAGTACCTCCCACACCAGGACCTTTAGCAGCAGCCGGTTTATACAATATTGATGTAGGACAAATGATTGCCGGTGGCGCTTTAATTACCATACCGATGCTTCTGGTTATAGTTCCTTATTGCAAATATATAGGCAAAAAGATTTACCAAGTTTTAGATGAAAAAAATGAAATAGTCCGCAAAGAATATAGACCAGAATATATTAAGAGCATGGAGAATCTGGATGAATTTCTGAACAGAACAGACTTGCCGGGTCTTTGGGCTTCTGTTGCGCCTATTGTTGTTCCGCTAGTACTTATTCTTGTAAAAACTTTCGTAGATTTTGCAGGTATGCCCAAAGCAACTTTGTTTTACCAATTAATAGCATTATTTGGCAGCCCTGTAATTTCCTTGGGAATTGGTTTGTTGCTGGCTATTTATGGTTTGGTAAAAAATCGTCCTGATAAAGAAGTTTTAAAAATGATGGATGATGCTATCAAAGATACAGGTATTATTATGCTGATTACAGGTGCCGGAGGGTCTTTGGGAAATGTAGTAAAAGTTAGTGGCATAGGAAATGCTTTAGGTGCTTTAGTAACATCATCGCCGATTCCGGCAGTACTTATTCCATTCGTAATAGCTGCTCTTATGCGTATTGCTTTGGGTTCAGCAACTGTAGCTATTACCACGGCTGCTTCCCTGACAGCACCAATGATGGGTACTTTAAGTATTAGTCCTTTGTTAATGGCTCTGTCTTGTTGCGTTGGTGCTATTTCCTTCAGCTACTTCAATGATTCAGGTTTCTGGGTTTGGAATGGCATGTATAATGTAACAGAATTAAAAGATCAGCTGAAATGTAAAACGGCAGCTTCTATGATTATGTCGTTGGTAGGTCTAGTGGAATTACTAATAGCTCAATTCTTTATTTGATATATCATATTTACTTAGTGTGCAAAGTAATTTTATTAATTGGACTAATTGAACGCACAATTTTATAATGAGATAAAGAAAAATGTATAGTGAAATTATATATACATATGAATAGAAAGGTGGATTTGACAATGAAAATTGGATTTATTGGTTTAGGCATTATGGGAAAACCCATGGCAAAGAATCTTTTAAAAGCAGGTTATGAACTGGTTGTTACAACTCATAAACAAGCTACTATTGACGAAATGGTTGCTGCCGGAGCTAAAGGGGTTGCCAATGGTAAAGAAGTTGCATCTCAGTGCGAAGTTGTTATTACCATGCTTCCTAATTCTCTTAATGTTAAAGATGCAGTTTTAGGACCTAACGGTGTTTTAGAAGGAGCAAAACCAGGCAGTGTTCTGATTGACATGAGTTCTATAGACCCGGTTGAAACCAGAAAAATTGGTGCTGCCATTGCTGAAAAAGGCATGGAAATGATTGATGCGCCGGTATCCGGTGGTGAACCAAAAGCTATTGACGGGACTCTTTCCGTTATGTGCGGTGGCAAAAAGGAACTCTTCGATGAATTCGAACCATTACTGAAACAAATGGCCAGCAGTGTTGTGTATGTAGGCCCCTTGGGAGCAGGCAATGTAGCAAAGCTTGCTAACCAGATTGTAGTTGCCTGCAATATTGCAGCTGTGGCTGAAGCATTGACCTTTGCGAAAAAAGCAGGAACCGACCCTGAACTGGTTTACAAAGCTATTCGCGGTGGTTTAGCAGGTTCAACTGTTATGGATGCTAAAGCTCCTATGATGCTTTCCGGTAACTTCAAACCAGGTTTCCGTATTGAATTACATATTAAAGATTTGACCAATGCACTGAATGCTGCTCATTCCATCAGTTCTCCCGTACCTCTGACCGGTCAAGTTATGGAAATGATGCAATTTCTGAAAGCTTATGGTCATCAAAAAGAAGATCATTCTTCCTTACTGAAGTTCTATGAAAAAGTTGCAGATGTAAGCGTAGAACCGGAAAAATAATTTTACAAAAGA
>JALCSJ010000092.1 GCA_022653215.1 Acidaminococcaceae bacterium | reverse complement strand
TTTGCCGGAAAGCATCTTGACTATGCCTAAATATGGGTGTATTAATGTACATGCTTCTCTTTTGCCCAGTTACAGAGGAGCGGCACCTATTCATTATGCCATCTTGAAAGGTGAAAAAACCGCAGGAGTTACTATTATGGAAATGGCTAAGGGCATGGACACAGGCGATATGTTAAAATCAGTGTCGGTGCCTATTGAACCTGAAATGACTCAGGGTGAGCTTCATGATGTGCTCAAAGAAAAAGGTGCTCAATTGCTGGTTGACGTTATTGGTGACATAGCAGCAGGCAATATTCATCCTGTTAAACAGAATGAAGCTGATGTAACTTTTGCGTCTTTAATTACCAGAGATATGGAAAAGCTTCAATGGGAAAAAAGTGCTCAGGAGCTCCATGACCAAATCAGAGCTTTTAATCCCTGGCCGGGTTCATATACGAACTTGCCCAATGGGAAAATTTTAAAAATTTGGTTAAGCAAAGTAGTGGAAGGGTCTTGGCCGGAAAAAACACCGGGGACAGTTGTGGAGGCTGATAAACACAATCTGGTAATCGCCACGGGAAATGGTTTTCTGCAATTAGTAGAAGTTCAGCCGGAAGGCAAAAACCATATGGCTGCCAATGTTTTCGTAAATGGCAAACACGTAAGTGCTGGGGACATTTTAGGGTGATTTTTCAAGTGAAGTACTAATGGGGTACTAGGTAAAAAAGAGGAAAATAATTGGAAACTAAAGAAGTAGTGTCAAGACCGAAAAAAAGAATATTTATTGCCTTAGTTTCTGTGGCAATTTTTGTAGCTGCTCTGGTTTGTTATGGCTTGTGGCAGATTATGCGTCCCGGATTGGCAGAAATAAGTACTGTTTTACCGAAAATTCTGGGCATGGTTATTATTGTCCTGATTGTGGGTCTGTCAGCCGGCGTAGTCGGTATTGTTTTGGCAATATTAGGTATACCGACTCTCCATTTCTTTTATCGCTGGGCCTGGCATGTGATCAATTTCTTGTTCCATCCTGCCACATTTATAGGAGGGATGGTACATATTCCCAAAGAAATAATAGAGCAGTCTTTTATTGCCGTAAATAACCATTTGGTACTTAAGCAACATATAAAAGTACCGGCGGAAAGAATTTTAATCCTAACGCCTCACTGTATTCAAAAAGATACTTGCGTTTTTAAAGTCACAAGAAATATTAATAATTGTCATCAGTGCGGAGGCTGCGGAGTAGGTTCTTTATTGGGACTGTCTCATAAATATGGCCTTCATGTGGTGATTTCCACAGGAGGAACCCTGGCCAGACAGGCGGTAAGGCAGGCTAGGCCTAAAGCAATTGTGGCTGTGGCCTGTGAAAATGATCTAACCAGCGGCATTCAGGATGTTTTTCCTTTGCCGGTGTTAGGAGTTTTAAATGAACGTCCCAACGGTCCTTGTTTTAATACTAGGGCAGATATGACGAAAGTAGAAGATGCTATCAGAACATTTTTAATTAATCCTGATAGTTATGAGGATAAAAATGACAAGTCAAACCACTAATCCCCGTCTGGGGGCATTATTAATTTTAAACAGTATATTTTTAGAAGGTGCTTATGCCAATCTGGCACTTAGCAAAGCCTTAAATGGCAGTCCTTTAGATAGGCGGGATAAGGCTTTGGTCACAGAACTGGTTTATGGTACTGTAAAGGCCCAAGGCACTTTAGATTGGCTTCTAGAGAAAAGCATCAATAGACCAATGCGCAAAGTAACTCCTATTGTGCATAATATTTTGCGGATGGCCGTGTATCAAATTTTTTATTTATCTAAAATTCCACCTTCTGCTGCCTGCAATGAGGCCGTAGAATTGGCAAAAAAATTTGGTAATGAAGGTATGGCTAAATTCGTTAATGGGGTTTTGCGGGGGATGCTTCGCAATAAAGAAAAATTGCAATTTCCTTCTATAGAACAAAATGAACCTTTGCATATTGCTTTAACATATATGCACCCTGAGTGGCTGGTACAAAGATGGCGCTATCGGTTCGGCACGGAAGATACTATTAAACTGTGCCAATATGATAATAAAACTCCGAACTTGACTATGCGGGTAAACACTCTACTGATTTCCAGGGACCAATTAGCCGAAAAACTTAAGGCGGCAGGTCTGGAAGTTCATCCGTCTCAATGGAGCAAAGATGGGTTGGTTTGTGATAAATTAACTTCCCTTCAAGAACTTATGACGAAGTTCGGTCAATATATTTACATTCAAGATGAAAGTTCCATGTTAGTTGCTGATGTTTTGCATCCTCAGGAGGGAGAAACTGTTTTTGACTTATGCAGTGCTCCCGGAGGAAAAACCACTCATTTAGCTCAGAAAATGGGTAATAAGGGAAGAATACAGGCAACAGATATTTATGAGCATAAATTACAGCTTGTCCGGGAAAATGCCAGACGACTGCATATTAATATTATTCATACAGAGCTTCAAGACGGTTCCCAAGTACGGCCTGAGTGGCAAGGCAAGGCCGATAAAGTGCTGGTTGATGCTCCCTGCAGCGGATTAGGTGTTTTAGGCAGGCGCGCAGAAGCCAGATGGACAAAGAAAGAAAAAGATTTGAGCAAATTTCCCTTTCTCCAGAAGAAGATTTTGGCAGCCGGCGCTTCCTATGTGAAAGTTGGCGGCAGATTATTATACAGTACATGTACTTTGGAACGAGATGAAAATACCAGAGTTGCCGCAGATTTTCTGCAAAAGCATCCTGATTTTAAGGCTGTGGAATTTTCTCACCCCTTAACCGGTGAAAAAATAACTGAACTCCAGCTTTTACCACAGAAAGATAATATCGACGGTTTTTATTTAGCGTTGTTTGAGCGTATAAAATAGAGGTATAAATGATTAAAAAAGAAATTTTTGGCATGAACTTAGAAGAACTCCAAGGAGCTTTTGGGGAGTTTGGCATAAAAAAATACAGAGCAATGCAGGTTTTTCGCTGGTTATATGAGAAAGGCGCCGTTTCCTTTGAGGAAATGACCAATCTGTCCAAGGCAGACAGAGAACTTTTGAGTGAACATTTTAACCTAGGATCAGGTTCTGTAAAAGCAATCAGGGAGCTAGCTTCCGGTGATGGGCTTACTAACAAAGTCCTTTTGGAATTTCCTGATAAAGCCTGCGTAGAAACTGTAGTCATGCATCATGATTATGGTTACAGCGTATGTCTGTCTTCTCAAGTGGGATGCAATATGAATTGTGCTTTTTGTGCTAGCGGAATTTCCGGATTTGAAAGAAATTTAACGGCAGGGGAAATTTTAGCTCAGGTTTATTATTTCCAAAGACTGCTTCAGGTCAAAGGTGAAAGAGTGAGCAGGGTAGTTGTCATGGGCAGCGGAGAACCTATGCTGAATCTGGATAATGTGCTGCATGCTCTGGATATTCTCCATAGCGATTATGGACTATGCATAGGTTATCGTAATATGACTATTTCTACGTGCGGTATTATTCCCGGCATAGCAAAATTAACGGCAGCAGGACGAACTATTAATCTGGCTGTATCCCTTCATGCTGCTTCTGATAGTTTAAGAACTAAACTCATGCCTATTAATAAAACATATAATTACTTAAAAGTTATTGCTGAGGCTGATGCTTATGAAAAAAACAACGGCCGTCAGGTAATGTATGAATATATTTTACTGGCAGGTATCAATGATAGTAAGGCTGATGCCCAAGCTTTGGCCGATACCTTGCAGCGTAAAAATTGTGTAGTTAATTTAATCCCGGCCAATCCTGTGCCGGAAAAAGGTTTTGCTCGTCCTAGTCAGCAGGCAATAGATGATTTTTTTCAAACATTGAAGACGCGTAAAATCAATGTAACATTGCGTAAAGAAATGGGTAAAGATATAAATGCAGCCTGCGGACAATTAAGAGCCAGAGCGTTAAAGGAGGAAAAATCTTGTTAGCGGTAAGTAGAACCAATCGTGGATTGGTACGTAAAAATAACGAAGATAGTGTTTTGGTAAGAATACCGGACCTGTTTGCCATTGCCGATGGCATGGGTGGTTCTGAAGCCGGTGAAATTGCCAGTTTCGAAGCTGTAAGAAGGCTGCAGAAATTAACTATTGAGGAACAAACAGATGAAGAAGTTCTGCAAAGCTTAAAAAACAAAATAGAAAAAATCAATGATCAAATCTGGGAAATGGCTAATCAACAGCCTGATAAAAAAGGCATGGGAACAACATTAACTGCTGTTTATATTAAAAACAATGAAAAGGCTTTTGTGGCCCATGTAGGGGACAGCCGTATTTATCTTCTTCAGGATGGTAATTTAAAGCAGATTTCCAGTGATCATAGTTATGTTGCAGAATTGGTCAGACAAAAACAACTAACTCCTAAAGAAGCAGAAAACAGTGACCAGAAGCATATGATTCTCCGTGCTGTGGGTGCAGAGCCGGCTGTTAAGGTAGATACTTTTGAATTTCTTTTAACGGGAGTACAGAAACTACTTCTATGTTCTGACGGCTTGTCCAATATGGTATCCAAAGAAAAAATCGAAGAATTGTTGAAAAACAAGGACTTGGACAAAATGGCCGATGAGCTGATGAATATGGCTCTAGAGGCCGGAGGAGAAGATAATATTTCCTTTATTATTATTGCTTTGGAGGAAAAAAGATGAATGATAGAATAGTTCTCAACAACCGCTATGAAATTATAGATAAAGTGGGCGGTGGAGGTATGGCCGAAGTCTTTCACGGCTATGATACTTTGCTGCATAGAGATGTAGGTATAAAAATTCTCCGGGATCAATATATTCAGGATAAAAATTTTATTGCCAAATTCAGGCGAGAAGCTTGTTCTGCTGCCGGACTTAATCACCCCAATATTGTCAATGTTTTTGACGTAGGCACAGAGCATGAGATTTACTATATTGTCATGGAATATGTAGTTGGCAAGACGTTAAAGGAAATAATTCAGGAAAATGGTGCCTTAGATTACAAAACGGCTGTTAAATACGCTTTGGGTATTGCCTCTGCCTTAAATCAGGCTCATTCCCATGGTTTAATTCATTGTGATGTAAAGAGCCAAAATATTCTTATTGATACCAAAGGCACAGCTAAAATTACGGATTTCGGTATTGCCAGAGCTATAGATCAATCTTATAACAGTACATCTAAAGAAGATATGATGGGCTCCGTTTATTATTTATCACCGGAACAGGCGGCGGGCTATACTGTTACTCCTCAATCTGATTTATATTCTTTGGGTGTGGTGTTTTATGAGATGCTGACGGGAGTATTGCCTTTTGAAGGGGATACGCCTGCGGAAGTATTAAGCCAGCATGTCCAGTCGCCTACACCCAGTGCCAGAAAAATCGATACGGATATTCCTATCTTTTTGGATAATATTGTTACAAAATCTCTGGCTAAAAATCCGGCTTTGCGTTACAAGAGCGCCCAAGTTCTCATGGCAGATTTGCATCATGCCCAAGAGCTGTTATTCAGCGGTGATGATAATCAAATAAACGGTGCAGGCTCTGTTTTTGAAAACCAGGGACAAAACGGGAATCAGGGCTGCAGCGATGAAACAATGGTCATTAATAAGACTGACATGCTGGATGGATTCGCTGATGCCAAAAAACCTGAGTATATGCAAAAACAGGAAAGTCCCAAATCTAAAATGAGTGGGAAAAAGCTTACCGGGATTTTTGTGACGGTAATTGTTATCCTGGCGGGAATAATTTATGCTATGATCAGCTATTCCAGAAATCCCATTGTGGTACCGGATTTGAAAGGTAAGACAATAGTGGAAGCTGAAACAACCTTGAAAAATTTAAAACTGACCTATACGTTAACAGAAGAATATAATGATAAAATTACACCTGGTCAGGTCTGCAAGCAGTCTCCTCAGGCAGGTTCCAGAGTTAAAGAAGGCAGGCAAATACAACTGGTTATCAGTAAGGGTGTGGAGCCGGGCATAGTTCCGGACCTGCGGAAGCTTACTTTGGGAGAAGCCACATCTAAACTAAAAGAAGCAAAACTAGTGACAGGTAATATTACTGTTAAGTATAATAAGGGAGCCGGTGAAGGTACGGTTTTGGCACAGAGCATTGCACCGGCTACTAAGGTAGCTCTTGGTACGAAAGTTGATTTGGTAGTAAATATTAGCTCCGGTCAAACAGCTATGCCGGATTTAAGCGATTTGAATTTGGATGAGGCTAAACAAAAATTGGCCGATGCAGGACTAACCTTAGGTAAAGTCAATAAAGTAACAGATAAGAAAAAAGCAGGAACGATTTTGAACTTCAGTCCATCTGCCGGAGAAATTGTTGATAAGGGTACTGCCATTAACGTAGATGTTTCTACCGGTGATAAGCAGGATCAGGATAAGAAGAAAGACAGTACAACAAAACCGGCAGCAAGCAGCTCAGGTTCCAACCAAAGAACAGTGGAATTTGTGGTACCGGGTAACAAAGCAGGCAACAATGTTAAAATCATTGCCTCTAATGAGAAGGCAACAGGAATTGTTTACGAAGGTACTGTAGCAGGAGGCACTGTTATTCGCCGCCAGGTAGAGGTACAGGGCAGTTCCAGCGTAGAGTTTTATGTGAACGGCAAGTTAGTGGAGGACAGAAAGCTTTGACCAATCAAGTAGGACGCATAATCAAAAACTATAACGGCTACTATTATGTTGAAACTAAAGAAAAAACAATCTTTACCTGTAAAATTAAGGGTAAACTTAAACAGGAAAGGTTTAGCATGGTTACCGGTGACTTCGTGGAATTTGAAGATGGAGGAACCGAAGGGATGATCACGGCTATTTTGCCCCGTAAGAACTTCCTGCAAAGGCCTCTTATGGCTAATGTAGATGTGGTAGTGGTAACCTTTGCCATGGTTGATCCGGATTTTAATAGTCTGCTCATGGACAAGCTTTTAGCTTTGACGGCAATGGCCAAGATTTCAACAGTTATCGCCCTAAATAAAATGGATTTAGCGACGCCTTCCTTAGCAGCAGATTTAACAAAAATTTATCAGGATATAGGCTATCAGGTTATAAATTTAAGCACCGTTCAGGGTAAAGGCATAGAAGAATTACGTCAATCTATTGCCGGAAAAGTTGCGGTTTTTGCCGGACCCAGCGGTGTGGGAAAATCCACTCTGCTCAATTGTCTGGATGAAAAATTACACCTAAATACAGGGTATGTAAGTAAAAAGATTGGCCGTGGCCGGCATACTACAAAATTTGCCCAATTAATGCCTTTTGGCGAAGGCTTTATTGCTGATACTCCGGGTTTTGGTAATATAAACCTGGAAGAATTGGCAATAGACTCATTGGAAAACTGTTTTAGAGAATTTACCCCATTAGCCAGACAGTGCAAATTTACCGGCTGTACTCATATTCACGAACCGGGTTGTGCTGTAAAAGCCGCCTTGGGGGCAGGAAAGATTGCTCCTTCCCGTTATGAGTCTTATGTAACTATGTTCAAGGAATTAGCTGTAAAAAAAGAAAGGAATCTAAAAAAATGACTATTATTGCACCGTCTATCTTGTCAGCAGATTTTTCCCGTCTGGGAGCAGAAGTTAAAAGAATTGAACAAGCAGGTGCCGATTGGGTTCATATTGATGTTATGGATGGCAATTTTGTGCCTAATCTGACTTTTGGGGCTCCTGTGGTTAAATGTTTACGGCCTACCACGAAAATGTTTTTCGATTGTCATTTAATGGTAGAACATCCGGAAACTTACATAGAAGATTTTGCCAAAGCCGGCGCAGATATGATTGTAGTTCATGTTGAAGCTACTAAACATTTGCACAGAGTGATTGAGCAAATTCACAACAAGGGCATTAAGGCAGGTGTTGCC
>JALCSJ010000091.1 GCA_022653215.1 Acidaminococcaceae bacterium | reverse complement strand
TATCAAAGTTGCCGGGCAAACCCCCTGTATCTACCATGATACTTTCACCCTTAGGTGTTAAAACCAAAGCACAATCTCCCTGCCCCACATCTAAAAAATATACCTTAAAAGACTTTGGCCAAAAAAGCATTCCTCCCCATCCCACGAAAAATACAAGGACACAACTGATAAGGACAATTTTTGTTTTTTCCCTAGTGAAATTAGTAAATGGCCAAAATTTAAATATTACTCCCAAACACACATAGTAAACCAGCCAAAGCAGCCCGGGAATTTTCCCTATGGTCCAGGTTGCTAAAGATAAATCCCCTAAAATTTTAACTGGAAACAAGGCCACCCCTAAAAGCTGGGAAGCCGTCACAAGGAATAATTTCCCCACTAAAGGCAGAAATAAACTCACCAATAAGCCCAGCATTGTGATAGTAAGAACTATGCTTAAAATCGGCACTACCAGTAAATTCGCTAAAGGTGAAACCAGTGACAGTTGGTGAAAATGTTCCACCAAAAGTGGCACCATAAGCAGCTGGGCCGCCAAAGAAACTGCTAAAAGTCCGGCTATCTTATCCGGCAGATATTTTTTCAAGAACTTTTCTATTGGTGCAAACAGCCACAGTAAACCGCCGGTAGCCAAAAAAGACAACTGAAAACCCAGGTCTAAGATCCACCAAGGTCTAAAAGCCAGCAATAAAATCAAGGCTCCGCTCCAGACGGCTGTGGTATCTTCTTGTCTGTCAAGTGCTTTGCCTATTAACAAGGCCATACCCATTAGTACTGCCCTTAGAATCGATGGTCTTGGTCCACAAAGCAGAACATATCCTATAAGGAGAAGGCTGGCCGGCAAAATGCATTTTTTGCCTGACAGTCCTAATTTTTTCAGCAAAAATACAGCAAAACCCATTAAAATAGCTACATGGGTTCCTGACACCGCCAGCAAATGAATTAGTCCTGTAGCAGAAAACTCTTTCAAGACATCAGAATCTATATTGCTTTTTTCTCCCAGGACCATCCCTGCCAAGAGCCCACTGTCCTTTGGGCTCATGTTTTCACTCAAAATCTTCTGCATTTTCTTACTGAGCAGAGCCCCATAGTACCAGAGACTTTTTTCTCCCGGTTCCAGCCGGAGATTTTTCGGCAAGACAGATAGGTTGCCAATTTCATTACGAGTTTTAGCCATGAGTTCCTGAGAGGGAATCCCCGGATTGCCAAAGCCCTTAATTGGTCTTACTGTCCCTTTGAGAAGCACATTGCCATAAAAAGGTATTTTTCTTGCTTTGGGCCATTTAGGTATTGACACTTTAATTTTATAAGGGGTGTTTTCCCAGTACATAGTAAAAGAAAGACAGCCATGCTGCTTGGTTTTAACTGTTCCCGGAACAATGTATCCTCTGAACATTCTTTCCCTGCCATATAGATTTGCCGTTATCTGTTGCTGGGAGCCTTTTGCCTGATATCCCAGCAAAGCCCCTGCTCCCAAAAGAAAAAATAGACAAAATAAGAATAGGACTTCTTTTATCTTGACTAACCAATGGCCTGCTGCTGCACCAAATGCGCCTAAACCCATAAGTAAAAGCCACAAATATATACTAACCTGTTGAGTTAGGGCTAAATAATCTCCCAAAGCAAAAGCAGCTGCACATATTAAAACATGATTCATCTTACACCTCCAACCAGGGTTTGAGGCGTAAATACTTCTTTTGACCAATGCCGGGGACTTTGCTGATATCTTCTATCGTGTTAAAAGGTTTTTGGGTTCTGTGTGCAATGATTCTTGCGGCCAGTGATGGTCCGACTCCCGGCAATTTTTCCAGTTCTTCCTGTGCCGCACTATTAATGTTAACTTTTCCCGTTATAGTTTTCTGTTCTTTTGCCTGCTCCGGAACAGGCTGTTCCCCGGGGGATATTTTTTTACGCTTTTTTTCAGGCAAAAAAGGTACATTAATATGATTGCCATCCTTTAGTCTTTTCGCCATATTAACTTTATCTTTATTGGCTTCAGCCAAAAATCCCCCTGCCTCCTCAATCGCATCCTTACCTCTGCTGCCCGGGGAAAGATAGTGAAGTCCCGGATTGTTCACTGCTCCGCTGACGTAAACACAAATTTTATTCGCTTCTTTGTTCTGTTTTTCCAGCACTTCTTGTCCTGTTTGACCTTTAGCAGTTAAGCTTCCTTCGCTTATGGCAGCAGGTCTGCTCTGCCAGATACTAATTACCACACAAATAAAAACCAGCAAACAAATTACAAGGATTTTCTTCTTTTTTAGGTCCATGATATGCTCCTTTTAGACAAAAAACAGACCTTTCACTTTAATACATCTGCGTTAAAGTGAAAGGCCTGCATTAGCTGAGTATTGTAGTGTGAGTGTGAGCCTTATTTAATTTTTAGTTTTTTCTTAGCCTTTGACCACGATATTAACCAAACGTCCCGGTACGGCAATAACCTTAACAACCTTTTTATCACCGATAGCTGTTTTTACAGTAGGAGAATCCAAAGCAACTTTGCCTAGCTCGTCTTTGCTCAGGCTGGTAGAAACCATCATTCTGTCTTTAGGTTTACCGTTAACTTGTACTAGGATTTCAACTTCATCAACCTTAATAGCTTCAGGATCATACTTCGGCCAGGGTTCTTTATGAACGCTGTGCTTAGCATCGATTACTTTGTTCCAGAGTTCTTCGGTAATATGAGGTACGAAAGGTGCCATTACCAAAAGCAAATTGGAAATAGTTTCATAAATCAAACCGGCATTAACGGTTTTAGCAGTATCTTTGTAGTTATACAAAGCATTTACCAATTCCATCATGGTACTGATTGCAGTATTGAAATTGAAACGCTGTTCAATATCTTCGGTAATCTTTTTAATGCTGCTGTGGAGAACCAGACGCAGCTTTTTGTCTTCTTCATTTAAATTGCTGGTATCATATGAAGTTACATGCTGATCTAATTCAGTTTCAAAGTGAGCAACAATACGCCATACACGATTCAGGAAGCGGAAAGAGCCTTCTACACCCTGGTCACTCCACTCCAGTTCTCTTTCTACGGGAGCTGCGAACATGATAAACAGTCTGGCAGTATCAGCGCCGTATTTAGTAATAATTTCTTCTGGAGAAACTACGTTGCCCAAAGACTTACTCATCTTGGCACCGTCTTTGATAACCATGCCCTGAGTCAGCAAATTGGTAAATGGTTCGTCAATCTTTACCAATCCTGCATCACGTAAAACTTTAATGAAGAAACGGGAATAGAGCAAATGCAAAATAGCATGCTCAATACCGCCGATGTATTGGTCAACAGGCAGCCAGTAATTAACTGCTTCAGGACTGAAAGGTGCTTTGTCATTATGTGGATCTGCATAACGGAGATAGTACCAGGAAGAACACAGGAATGTGTCCATGGTATCAGTTTCTCTGGTAGCAGGACCGCCGCACTTAGGACAAGTGCAATGAACGAAACTTTCGGATGTAGCTAGAGGAGATTTGGCTCCCGCTGTGAATTTAACATCTGTAGGTAATTTAACAGGCAAATCTTTTTCCGGTACAAGAACTTCACCGCATTTAGGGCAGTATACAATAGGAATAGGAGCACCCCAATAACGTTGACGGCTGATTAACCAGTCTCTCAGACGGTAATTAACCTTACGCTTGCCCAGGCCTTTTTCTTCCATATAATCAGTAATGGCACCCATGGCTTTGTGCATTTCCATGCCGGTGAATTGCGCGGAGTTGACTAATACTCCGTCTTTTTCTTCATAGGCACAGGTCATGGTATCCAGACTCAAAGTCTTGTCTTTAGGCTGCAAGGTAATAATTTTATCAATGCCGTATTTATCGGCAAACATCCAGTCACGCTGGTCACCGGTAGGCACGCCCATTACAGCGCCGGTACCATAATCAAACAGTACATAGTTAGTAATCCAGATTTGTACTTTGTGGCCGGTTAAAGGATGGACGCAATCATAACCGGAATACATACCTAATTTTTCAGATTCACTGGAAGTACGTTCAATATCGGAAGTATTACGAACCTTGTTGCAGAATTCTTCCAGTTTCTCTTTATTGGGATTATCCTTAAGAATTTTTTCAACCAAAGGATGTTCCGGAGGAATTACTACGAAAGTAACACCATAAATAGTATCAGCACGAGTAGTATAAACCGGCAGCTTGGTTCCCAAGGCCGGACAGTCAAAGCTGAATTCCAGACCTTCGCTGCGGCCTATCCAGTTTTTCTGCATAGTCTTAACACGTTCAGGCCAGCCTTTTAACAAGGACAAATCTTTCAATAGTTCATCAGCATAATCGGTGATTTTAAAGAACCACTGGGACAAATCTTTTTTCACTACTTCATGATGGCAGCGCCAGCATTTACCGTCGATAACCTGTTCATTGGCCAAAACAGTATTGCAAGTGTCGCACCAGTTAACAGCAGACTCTTTCTTTACTGCCAGTCCTCTTTTATAGAACAGTTCAAAGAACCATTGGGTCCACTTGTAATAATCTTCTTTGCAAGTAGTAACTTCTCTGTCCCAATCATAAGACAAACCAAGTTCTTTTTGTTGTCTGCGCATATTGGCTATGTTATCCATAGTCCATTTAGCAGGAGGAATATTATGTTGAATGGCAGCATTTTCTGCAGGCATACCGAAAGAATCCCAGCCCATAGGATGAAGCACATTAAAACCATTCATAGTTCTGAAACGGGCCACAACATCACCAATGGAATAATTGCGCACGTGTCCCATATGTAGATTACCGGACGGATAAGGGAACATTTCCAGAACGTAGGACTTAGGTCTCGGATCATCATTGTTTACTTTGAAAGTCTTTTTCTCTTCCCAGATTTTTTGCCAACGTTTTTCAATTTCATGGGGAGCGTATTTCTCATTTAACATTTAAAAGCCTCCTAAAATTACCCTCTTTTAGCTTGCATTCCCTGTTTTTTTTCTGTAACATTAAGATGTATGGTTTAGCAAACATTTAATATTACAATTATATATTTCTTGACACATAAAGTCAACGAAAGGAAGCCCATATCTTGTCTATTTACGCTATTGGCGACCTGCATTTTTCCGGAGAACCGCCTTCTAAGCCAATGGAGGTCTTTGGGGAAAACTGGCAGGGTCATCGTGCCAAAATAATTAAAAACTGGCAAAGCACCGTCTGCCCTGATGATACGGTGATTCTCTGCGGCGACACGTCCTGGTCCATGGACCTGCCTGATGCTATTGCAAAAGACATGCAGGCAATTATGGCTCTGCCCGGGAAAAAAATAATGCTTAAGGGAAACCACGACTATTGGTGGACCTCTAAGCAAAAAATGGAAGATTTATTGGAACACCGCATAGAAATTCTCCATAATAATTTTTATCCGGTAGGGTCAACTGCTATTTGTGGTACCAGAGGCTGGAATTTACCTTCCCTGCCCACTTTTACGGAGCATGATAAGCTAATCTACAAACGGGAAGGCATGCGTCTGAAAGCTTCTCTGGAGCAGGCTGCTGCCGCAGGGTGTTCTGATATTATTGTGGCTCTCCACTATCCTCCTTTGTATGCTGCCGGTGAAACTTCTGTTTTTACGGATTTATGTGAACAGTATCATGTGACTCACTGTGTCTACGGTCATGTCCATGGTCAGGCCGCTCATTATCTCAACATGTTCCAAGGACTACGGAACGGCACAGATTATCGTCTGGTAGCCTGCGACTATGTGAACTTCGAACTGTATAAAGTAGAATAAAAAAGTTGACATTACAGAGACGACGGTCCTGTTTTGTCAGCTTTTTTCCGTTTTCTCATCGTCTTTCAGCTGAGATACATTTAAAACGTATAATAGTAGGCAGGCTAATGAGGATTATGATAATACTACCTAGAATATAAAACAAGAAAGCTTGCCATGTATTGTTGACAAACATTTGGTAAAGTTTCCAAAGTATATTAAATTCTTTGTTAGTAGCCATAAGCAAAAAGGCTATAAAAACAATTATTGATGCAAGTGTATGCGTTGAATTAGCATGTAACCGATTGATACCGGTAAGATTATAACCGGCAAATGCAACTGGCAAACAGCAGAGCATAACAATTATGCTTTGCCACAATAATACAAAAAAATTGAAGTGAAAAAGCAAACAAGCAATTAAGTTAAATACAACAAGTACAGTAAAAGCAAAAACAATCTGGGTCCCTAAAAGTCCTAGGAAAAAATACATGGGAGCTTTATTAATAGAAAAAACAACTCGTAATACACCGCTTTCCCTTAGACGCAAAGCATAGATTCCTATTCCAAACAAAAACGAGCAAACGGCTATATAAGTCCACCAAAATCCTAAAATATGAGGTTGGTGTGCAATGCTGTTCTTTTGTATAAGCAGCATTATCGTGGGCATGGAAATACTCCAAAGAAAAGATATTTTATCCTGCAAAAGCAGCTTTATATTTAGCAATACAAAAGCCTTAACTAATGCCATATTCTCTCCTTGAGCAATCATTTCCCTTTCAACTTTAGTTTTTATACTTCCATTGCAATGGAATACTGGATAAATCATGCACCTTACATACACAAAACATATTTGCAATGTTGTCATCATGTGATACTATAACAAATCTTTTCCCTGCCTCTATTTTTCGCTTAATTATATTAACCATTTTAGTTTTATTTTTCTTATCCGTACCTGCAAATGGTTCGTCTAGTAAGTACCAACCAAAATCCAAAGATAATATAGTAAAAAAGTAGACTAACCTTTTTTCCCCACCAGATAAATAACCAATTTGGCTATTCCATAAACGCACTAAATCAACAGGTTGTCCATTTTCTCGATTAAAGTTTTCCAGGTATGCATACCCATTAGATATTCCTTTTAGTTTCAAAAAAAACAAAACATTATCTTTGACTTTCAACCTGTCAAAAAAGAAAGAACTTTGGTTCATATAAACTAAATTATCGTTACCAACTATTTTGATATTATCGTCAACTACAATACCGGCTAAAATATCTAACAACGTAGTTTTACCGGTGCCATTATCCCCGATGATAATGTTGCAGGCTGCTTCCAGTTCCCAACTTGTTTGGTTTATTTTGTCATATATACGCATCGTTCATCACAACCTTTTACTTATCTACGGGAATTTCCTGTTCCTCATGTTTTTTCTTTTTCATTAAAATAATTTTATCATGCTACATATTTTTATGTCAAATTTTATATTATCTATTAGTTATATTATATTTCTTTTATTATTTAAGTTTATATTAATTATTTATTTATACTGTGTGAGTGTTGTGTTAACACTGTGCTGCATATGCACATATCCAAGATTTTTTTAGGATTTCTTTTTTAAGTAAAAAAAATATACTAATTTCGCCACAGCGAAATTAGTATATTTTTAAATTTGTATTTACATTCCCTTAGTATAGGTGAAAGTATCTAGAGTCTTGTTAATCTTTTCTTCCAGGCTCTTAGGTAATCCTTCAATATTAATATTCAGGAAGCCTCTGACAATCGTAGCAGTAGCCTCGTCTTCTGACAGACCACGTGCCATCAAGTACTCAATTTCTTCCTGATTTACCTTACCTACTGCCGCTTCGTGACTCAGGTCTGAGTTGCCGGTGTGAGCATCCAGCTCAGGAATAGCCAGAATATGACCTTTCTTACTGAGCATTAAACCGTTGCATTCCAGATGCGCTTTAACTCCTTCTGATTTTCCTTCCAGATAACCACGATTAATAATGGTACCGCCGGTAGAAATAGAACGGGTAATAATTTCTGCCTTCGTGCCGGGAACTTCCAGGATGGCCTTACCGCCAATATCCATATGAGCCCCCTCTGGAGCCACCAAAATCGAGTTTAGACGGGTTGTAGCCCCTTTCCCTATTAAATGTACCGTAGGATACATTTGTACGTCTGCAACCTTATCCATGTTCACGTAGTTGGACATGTAAAGACCGCCTTCGTCTACAATAGCCACAGTTCTTGGACGGACTGCCACATTATGACCCCAGCTATGAATCATAGTGAAAGTCAGCTTGGCGTTTTTGCCGATGTACAATTCGCTGACACCTACATGAACGCCTTTATCCAGAGAAGGGTCGCTGGCGCAGCCTGTAATCAGGTTCAGCTCTGCTCCCTCTT
>JALCSJ010000090.1 GCA_022653215.1 Acidaminococcaceae bacterium | reverse complement strand
GCTTCTTTGGTTACAGTTCCCGTTGCTTTGTGCTTTGCTTTTATCGCTTATTTGGAAAAAGATTTGAGTACGGGAAATTTTGCCATGACCATAGCTGCAGCTTGCATAGGTTTCTTAATATTTAATCACTATCCTGCTAAAATTTTCATGGGTGATACAGGCTCTTTGGCTTTAGGCGGCGGTATTGCTGCTTTGGCACTATTAACTCATACAGAACTTTTGCTGATTTTAATTGGCGGCGTATATGTGGCAGAAGCTTTATCAGTTATTATTCAGGTAGCTTATTTCAAACATACAGGTGGTAAAAGAATCTTTCGCATGAGTCCTTTGCATCATCATTTTGAATTGGGCGGCATGCCGGAACCTGTTGTGGTGTTACGTTTTAGTATAGCTAGTTTTGTGTTTTCTTTGCTGGGAGCAATTTTATTTGTTCTGAGATAAAGAGGGGGAATTAAGCATGACAAAAGAAAAATATGTTTTCGTGTATGGCGCAGGTATCAGTGGGCAGGGAGTAGCAGAAATCTTAGCCGATAAAGGCGAAAAGGTTATTCTTTATAATGATACGGCAAGAGATATGTCCCAGACTATTATCGCTGCTTTGGAAAAAAATGGCGGCAAATTTATTTGTGGCATCAATCCAACGGAGTATTTGACTAAAACAAAATTGTTTATTATTTCTCCCGGCATTCCTTTGACTACATCTGTTGTGACCAAAGCTAGACAGTTAGGCTTGGAAATAATCGGCGAGGCAGAAGAAGCAGGACGTTTATATAAAGGCAAATGGGTTGGTATTACAGGCACGAACGGAAAGACTACAACCACTACTTTAGTAGGGGAAATGCTGAAAACTTTGCCTGTTAAGACGGCAACTGGCGGTAACATTGGCTTGGCTTTATCTAAAGAAACAGAACATTTGGATGCAGACTCTTATATAGCCGCAGAGTTATCAAGCTTTCAACTGGAGACCATTACAACATTAAGGGTTAATATTGCCTTAATTTTAAATATTACCCCTGACCATATTGAGCGTCATAAGACAATGGAAAACTATATTAAGGCTAAGGCAAACATTTTTGCTCACCAGACTAAAGAAGACGTGGTTATTTTAAATGACGATGACCCAATAGTTCGTGGCTTCGCCAAGGCTGCCAAGGGAAAAGTTTGCTTTATTAGCTGCAAGCATGTTTTACCTGAGGGCGCTTATATGGAAAACGGCAACTTTGTTTTTGCCTGGGAAGGTAAAAAACAGGTGATTTGTGCAGTAAAAGATATGCAGATATTCGGCGCTCATAATGAACAGAACGCTTTAGGGGCAATTGCCTGTGCCTATTTTGCAGGAGTAACATTTGCAAATATGGGAAAGGTTCTAAAAGCATTTAAGGGCGTAGAACACCGTTTGGAATATGTAGAAACTATAAAAGGCATTCCTTATTATAATGATTCTAAAGCTACCAATACAGATTCAGCTATAAAAGCATTGGAAGCTTTTAAGAATGGACATATTGTCTTAATTGCCGGTGGGCATGATAAGATGACGGATTTGGCAGAATTCATGGAGCTTGTAAGAACAAAAACAGATGCTCTAATATTATTGGGTGAGGCAAAGGCCCGGTTTAACGAGGCTGCTATTAAAGCTGGTGTAAGACATATTTATTTAGTTAATACCTTTGCTGATGGTGTGAAAAAAGCTTATGATCTTGCTAAAGTGCCGGAAGTAGTGTTGCTATCACCTGCTTGTTCGTCTTATGATATGTTCGATAGTTTCCCTCAAAGAGGGGAAGTATTCAAAGATTTGGTACATAAATTACCTCATTGACTTTGGGAGGTTAAATCGTGAAAATTATTGTTTCCGGTGGTGGTACAGGAGGACATATTTATCCGGCCATTACCATTGCAAATTGCATAAAAGAATTACGACCTGATGCAGAAATTGTGTTCGTGGGAACTAAGAAGGGCCTGGAAAAAGATATTGTGCCAAGATACGGTTATCCGTTGGAATTTATTACCGTAGCAGGGTTCGAGCGGCACCTGGGATTATCCACACTGGTTTCAGCCGAAAAACTTTTTGCCGGGTTATGGGAGGCACGACAGATCTTAAATAAACTAAAACCTGATCTGGCTATTGGCACAGGAGGGTATGTCTGCGGGCCCATTCTTTGGCAGGCTGCTGTTAAAGGTATTCCCACCTGTGTACAGGAACAGAATGCCATGCCGGGAGTTACGAATAAAATCCTTTCTCGTTTTGTGGATAAAATTTTTTTGGGCTATGAAGAAGGGGCAAAAGCTTTTGCGGGAAAAGCCGAAAAAATTTATACAGGCAATCCTGTACGTAAAGAAATCCTTGCAGATAATCGGGAGGAAGGTCTTAAAACTTTTGACCTTGATCCCAATAAAAAAACTCTTTTGGTTTTTGGTGGTTCACGAGGAGCCAGAAGCATTAATAATGCTATGCTGGTTGTAGAACAAAAGCTGGCAGGCCGCAGTGATGTACAAGTTCTCCATGCTACCGGTACACTGGACTATGAAAACTACGTTGCCAAGCTGGGTGAAGGAGTTTTGGCAGCAGGAAATATTAAAGTACTGCCATATATTCATGAAATGCCTAAGGCATTATCAGTAGCAGATATGGCTGTTTCCAGGGCAGGAGCTATTGGTCTGGCTGAACTTATGGTAAAGGGAATTCCTGCTATTTTGATTCCTTATCCTTATGCTACGGCTAATCATCAGGAATTTAATGCCAGAGCATTAGAAAAACAAGGAGCAGCTCAAGTTATTCTGGATAAGGAGCTGCAAGGAGAAAACCTTCTGCCTAAACTGGAAAAAATGTTGACAGAGCAGAATGTTTTGGAGAATATGCATAAAGCTGCTTTAGCAGTAAGTAAACCAAATGCTGCTATGGATATTGCGAAGGGTGCATTAGAACTTGTAAAGAAAAACTAGGAGGAGATTCAAGTGCTTGATTTAGGAACTGTTAAAAATGTGCATTTTATAGGTATAGGCGGAGTAGGAATGAGTGCTTTGGCTTACGTGTTGATTAAAAGAGGCTATCATGTTTCAGGGTCTGACAGCAAGGCCAGTTATATTGCTACCTGTTTAGCTAAAGAAGGAGCAGTTGTTTTCATCGGTCATGCTGCTTGTCAGATTGAAGGTGCAGAAGCAGTGGTAATTTCTTCCGCTATTCACCCAGACAATCCGGAATTAGTTGAAGCAAAAAGAAGACAGGTTCCTGTTTTGCACAGAAGTGATGTCTTAGCTTATTTAATGAATAAACACAAAGGTGTAGCCGTAGCCGGAGCTCATGGCAAAACTACCACTAGCTCCATGCTTTCCTGTATAGCTTATGAAGCAGGTGTTGACCCAACAGTTGTAATCGGCGGTATTGTAGCCAGCCTGGGCGGCAATGCCCTGAACGGCAAAAGCGATTTTGTTATTGCAGAAGCCGATGAAAGTGACGGTTCCTTTCTCAAGTTTCATCCATGGTTGGAAGTGATTACTAATATAGAAAATGACCATTTGGATCATTACGGCAGTGTGGAAAAAATTCAGGAAGCTTTTGCTCAGTTTGTGGATAACTTAAAAGAGGGTGGCAAAGCTATTCTGTGTTTTGATAATCCTAAAGTAAAAGCTTTAGCGGCAGCCACAACGAAAAGCTATATTTCTTATGCCATAGATGATAAAGAAGCAGACTATACAGCGGAAAATATCATATTCAGTACTGATGGAACTCATTTTGATGTATGTTACCATAAAGAAAAACTGGCTCAGGCTCATTTAGTGATTCCGGGTCGTCATAATGTTTTAAATGCTTTAGGAGCAATTGCTGCTTCTAGAGAAATAGGCATTAAGTTAGAAAGTGTTTTAGCTTCTTTGGAACGTTTCCATGGAGCAAAACGCCGTTTTGAAACCAAAGGAAGAATTAACGGAGTTTGGATTGTAGATGATTATGCTCATCATCCTACGGAAATCAAAGTTACTTTGCAAGCGGCAAAACAGACTAAACCTAAAAGATTGATTTGTATTTTTCAGCCCCATCGTTATACCAGAACGAAACTGTTATTGGACCAATTCGCAACAGCTTTTGCGGATTGCGATCAATTAATTCTTACAGACATATATGCTGCCAGCGAAGAACCCATTCCGGGTGTGAACAGCGAAATGCTTGCTAAGAAAATTGAAGATACTACCGGACAAAAGGTCCTTTATATGACCAGCCCGGAAAAAATCGAAGATTATCTGGAAAAAGAAGTTCAAGAAGGAGATTTAATTATGACCGTAGGTGCCGGCGATGGTTATAAAATTGCTGAAGCACTAGTGAAAAAATTACAAGGGAGGGCAAATGTAAAATGAATAAAATTGAAAAAGTAGCAGTAGTAATGGGCGGTCCTTCCAAGGAAAGAGAAGTTTCTTTTCGCACCGGCCATGCAGTTATGGATGCACTTAAAACGAAAGGCTACGACGTAACAGAAATTGATTTAGACCCTAAAAACTTTGCTAAGCAGTTAAAAGAATGCGGTGCTACAGTAGTGTTTAATGCTGTTCATGGACTTTATGGGGAAGATGGCAGAATGCAAGGATGTCTGGAAATGCTGAAAATACCTTATACAGGACCGGGTTTATTAGCCAGTGCTCTTGGTATGAACAAATTTTATACTAAACGTATTTTTGAAGCTATGCATGTACCTACAGCAAAATGTCTCTATATCACAAAGAATGTCAAGAAAACCAATGAAGCATGTGCTGAAGAAATTATTGACCAATTAGGGCTCCCTGTAGTTGTAAAACCGGCTTCTCAAGGTTCCAGCATAGGTGTGACGATTGTAAAAGAGGCAAAAGATCTTGCTAAAGCTCTTGCGGATGCTTTTGTGTACGATACAGATATTTTAGTAGAAGCTTTCTTTACGGGAAAAGAAGTAGCAGGAGCTATTCTTGAAACAGAAAAAGGTTTTGTGCCCATGCCTTTGGTTTTGATTGAACCTAAGAGTGGTGTATATGATTATGATTCCAAATACACCGAAGGTGCTACCGTAGAAACATGTCCGGCTCCTTTTGATGAAGAGACTACTAAGAAACTCCAAAGTTATGCTTTGGCAGCATACAAAGCACTGGGCTGCAGAGGTGTGGCCAGAGCAGATTTGATGTTGGCAGATAATGGTGATGCTATTGTCTTAGAGGTAAATACAGTTCCGGGAATGACTGCTACCAGTCTTGTACCAAAGATGGCAACACCTATGGGATTGACTTTCCCTGACCTGTGTGAAATAATGCTGAAGACCGCAAGATATTAATAGGAGGTGGCAGCGGTGCAGACAACTGAAGAACGTATAAATGCCCAGCGCCGCAACAATCGTCATTATAATAAACCCAAAATTATTTTGGTGGTTATTTGCTCTCTATGTGTTTTTGGCGGATTGTATTTTTTCTTACATAGACCTTGGTTAGCTTTTGGAAAAATCGTGGTAGATAATGGTCAAACTATTACCGTAGAAGAAGTTAAAAAAGTTGCCAATATCCATGAACCGGTTAACTTATTCAATATTAATCGCAGTGAGTTAGAACATATTTTATCTCATGATTTACGTATAGAAAAAGTAACTACAAAATATTCCTTGCCAAATGTTCTTCATGTAATAGTGAAAGAAAGAAAACCGGCAATATATGCAGAATGTTCCTATAACGGATTTGCCAAAATATCATATAGCGGGCATGTGCTGTCGGTAGGTAATGGTATTAAAGATGCTTCGGCCCCTTTTGTTTCCGGCTGGAAGGTGGGCAATGTTTATGCAGGAGACATGGTACAGGATGAAGAAATCAAAGGCCTTATTGAATTTTTGGGAAAGCTGGATACAGCTGTTACCAAAAGTATTGTAGAAATTTCTTTAAGTCCTGAAGGCAGTATCAAAGTGTTTTTAAAAAATGGTGTTCCTGTTATTCTGGGAACACCGGAAAATGCTATAAAAAAGATGGCTACATTCACCATTGTTTGTAAAGAACTTGAAACTAAACCTATAAAAGCAAAATATATTGATTTAACTTATGACAAACCATATGTTAAATTACAATAAAGGAGGGAACGCAGGGGATGCTACAAGGAAAACAAGCAAAAGTTTTATTGTTTATAGTTTGTGTCATACTGGGAACCATGCTTTCCACCCAATTTCGCAGTGCCGAACAAGCCAGAAACACTATTGCTCAGGAAAGGGCTGAGAATCTGGTGGAAAAACTGAAAGCAGCTGAAAAAGAAAATAGGATTATGGAAGAAAAAGTTAAAAAACTGGAAGATAAATCCGGTAATGAAACTTTAGCCAAAGAGATACAAAATCTAAAGTCTAAAGCAGGAGAACTTCCTATGGAAGGACCGGGAATTAAGGTAACGGTAGATGATAGTAAAGTAGTCCATAAACCCGGAGAGAATCCTAATCTATATATTATCCATGATGATGATCTATTAAGGCTGATTAATGAACTCAGAGCAGCAGGTGCAGAAGCAATTTGTATTAATAAAGAAAGACTGTTGGATGTGTCAGAAATTCGTTGTGCCGGACCTACTGTTTCTGTTAACAACAATAGATTTTCACCGCCTTATGTTATTGTGGCTATTGGCAAACCTGAAACTTTGGAAAGTGCCTTGAAACTTAGGGGCGGAGTTATTGAAACCTTGAAATTCTGGGGCATATCCGTAGAAGTGGAAAAAAGCGATAAGCTAACCGTTCCGGCCTTTAAAGGCACCAGACATTATGAGTTTGCTAAGCCACAGATAAAGGCAGAAGAAGGTGAGACCAAGTGATTATCATCCTTATAATTGGTGTTGTTTTAGGTATTGTTCTGGGATTGTATGTTCCCATTATTCCCCAGGCCTATGTTAAACTTCTTTCGGTAGCACTTATGGCCTCTTTAGATACTGTTTTCGGAGGAATAAGAGCTGTTAAAGAAGGATGCTATGACAGTCAGGTCTTTATTTCAGGATTCTTTGTCAATGGTATATTTGCCGCTTTTCTTTGTTACTGTGGCATTCGCCTGGGTATAGACCTTTATTATGTAGCGGTTTTAGCCTTTGGCTTAAGAATTTTTGATAATATTGCCATAATCAGGCGCTTGTATCTAAAAAAATAAAAAAAGTTACAATAAAGCGTGAAAATATCCCGTCTTAATGATATAATAATCTGTAGTATATTCTCATTGCAAGTTTGACATAAAAGTTTAAGGAGGAGCATAAAACATGTTCGATTTAGAAAGTAAGAAAGATGAGCCATTAGCTAAAATCAAAGTTGTAGGTGTAGGTGGTGGCGGTAATAATGCCGTTAACCGTATGATTGAATCCGGTTTGCAGGGTGTAGAATTTATTGCAGTAAACTGTGATGCTCAGGCACTGCTTCTCTCTAAGGCTCCTACTAAAATTCAAATAGGCGAAGAAATTACCAGGGGTTTGGGTGCAGGCGCTAATCCTGAAGTTGGTGAAAAGGCAGCCGAAGAATCTAAGGATGAAGTTGCTGAAGCATTAAAAGGCGCAGATATGGTATTTATTACTGCCGGCATGGGCGGCGGTACCGGTACAGGCGGTGCACATATTATTGCTGAATGTGCAAAAGCAGCAGGTGCTTTAACTGTAGGCGTCGTAACTAAACCGTTTACGTTTGAAGGCAGACGTCGTTATAATTCAGCAGAACAAGGTATTACTAATTTAAAAGCTAAGGTTGATGCTTTAATTACAATTCCTAATGATCGTTTGCTGCAAGTAGTAGATAGAAGAACTACCATGCTGGAAGCATTTAGGATTGCCGATGATGTTCTTCGTCAAGGTGTACAAGGAATTACTGATTTAATCAGTGTTCCCGGTCTTATTAATGCGGACTTTAATGATGTTAAAACTATTATGACCAACGCAGGCAGTGCTATGATGGGTATTGGTTCTGCTAAGGCAGAAGGCGGCGCTACAAGTGCTGCTGAAGCTGCAATCAAGAGTCCTTTGCTGGATAGTACTATTGACGGCGCTCATGGTGTATTGTTAAATATTACCGGCGGCAAGGATTTGACATTAGTTGATGTTAATGAAGCATGCAAGATTATTACTGATGCAGTAGATCCTGATGCTACGATTATCTTTGGTGCTACTATTGATGAAGCATTGGAT
>JALCSJ010000089.1 GCA_022653215.1 Acidaminococcaceae bacterium | reverse complement strand
CCCATGACAGGCGGTCATGGTAATGCCGCTGCTTTTGCTCCCATGGCTGTAGCAGCAGGTGCTCCTGCCGCTTTGGAAGTAGCTTTGGCTGCTGCCACATTCGGACTTATTTCAGGCTGTATTGTGGGTGGTCCTTTTGGTGATTTCTTAATCAGAAAATATCATTTTCAAGATCCTGCTTTAGATGGTAAAGAAGCAGCTGCTGAATCTCAAGGTAAATCCATAGGTGTAATGATGTATAAGACCAATGTAATGCAGGCTGTATTTCTCATGATGATTGCCTGCGGTTTAGGTTCTGTTTTTATGACCGGTTTAAAAGCTGTTCATGTTAACTTTCCTATCCATGTTTGCTGTATGCTGGGGGGCATTATTGTGAGAGCGGTATTGGACAGCAGAAAAGATACCCCTGATGAACTGTACGAAGGTATTGATACAGTAGGGGATTTCTCTCTGGCCTTGTTCGTTTCTATGTCTATTATTTCCATGAAGTTATGGCAATTAGCCGGACTAGGTGTTCAGCTGTCTATTCTGCTGATAGCCCAAGTTGCCTTTATCTTGCTTTTCTGCTATATCTTTACCTTTAGACTATTAGGCAAAAATTATGATTCAGTAATTATGGCAGTTGGCCACATTGGCTTTGGTTTAGGTGCTGTACCTGTTTCCATGACTACCATGCAGACAGTTTGCACTAAGTATAGATTTTCTAAAATCGCCTTTTTCGTGGTTCCCGTTATTGGCGGTTTCCTGAGCAATATTAGTAATGCTATTATTATTACTAAGTTTATTGATATTGCCAAAGGTATGATGTAAGAAATATATTATGAATTACTTTCCCCTATGGCAGGGACTTTTCCTGTCTTAGGGGATTTTTGTTGCCCCATACTATAAGGTAGGACTAGGATTTTAAAAATAATATGTTATAATAAATATGTTAAAGATTGTTTTATTTTGGTTATTCACATTGTTGCAGGAGATATGCAAATGGAGCTACATGATGCCACAATGTTGCTGATTGCAATGTTATTAGTTTTGCTACTTCTTATGCTGGCTTTATGGCGAGAATACAAAAACACAAAAAACAATAAGCGACTGCTGGAAGATTTGCGCAAATCAAAAAAAGATATGGAAGCTAAGGCTCGTGGTTTACAGGCGGCTGTATACCATGGGGGTTTATTTTATTGGGAATATTATCCCCAAAAAGCCGTAGCTATTCAAAGCGATGTAGGTACCCGTGTTTTCGATGTACAACAAGTGATGGATAATTTTCCCGCCAGCTGGCTGATTGACGGCCGCATTTACCAGGATGATATTGCTGTCTTTATGGAAATGGACAAAAAGGTTAAAGAGGGTGCCACTGAGTGCGAATGCAATGTCAGGGAAAAAATTAATGGCCGTTATGAATGGCGGCAGTTAAAATATACTTCTGTAGAAAAAGATGGCAAGACCGGAGCTAATGTAAAAGTCTTTGGCACAGATATTTCTATTCAAAAAGAAGTTGAATTAGAAAAACTTTATAGCGAGCAAGTAAATTATCGTAAGATTTTGGGCTTAAAATCTCTACTGTATGCTAAACTTAATTTAACAAAAAATATTCCGGAAGGTGTTTTTACCCATTTGAATGTTACTTCTCCCAACATGCAGAATATTACGGATTATTATCCTACTGTAGATGCTTTTATGGATCATCTTCATTATCACGTAATAAGAAACGGTAAACCAACTATTGAGTTTCAACAGGCCGGCAGCGCCGACTATTTATTACAAATGCTGGCTAATGGTCGTACTCACTATGAGACTGAATTTATTTATAACTTTCGTGATGGCTATTCCCGTTGGGTTAATGCCATCATGGATATATTACACAATCCATTAACGGGAGATGCGGAGTGTTTTATTTATTTTAATGATATTGAAGCTCAAAAGTTTATGGAGCAGCAGGATCAGGAGAGAATTGCCGAAGCTTTGAAAAAAGCCAAAAGAGCCAGCGCCTATAAAAGTCAATTCTTATCTAAAGTCAGTCATGAGATGCGGACGCCCTTAAATGCTATTTTAGGTTTTTGTCAGCTTGGCAAGAATGAGAAAAACATCTTTATCCTCCAAGATTATTTGAATAAAATCGGATTTTCCGGGGATATGCTTCTGAATATGGTTAATAATATTTTGGATATGGATAAAGCCTCCGGAGAGAAAATAAAGCTGTATTTGAGCGAAGTTGATACTGGGGAATTCTTCAATAAAATTACCAGAACTGCAGAACCGGCTTTTTCGGAAAAACATATTAATTTTACCTTAGATGCTGAAAAATGTGAAAAACAAATTATTTTAATCGATGAGAAACGTTTTTCTCAGATAATTTTCAATCTGCTTAATAATGCAGCTAAATTTACCAAGTTGGATGGTCATGTAACGTTAAGGGTTGTTTCCAGTCCTGCAGAAGACGGCAAACTACCATTAATCGTAACTGTTAAAGATGACGGCATTGGTATGAGTGAAGATTTTCAGCAAAGATTATTTCAGCCCTTTGCTCAGGAAATTGAAAGCACAACTTCTTCCTATAATGGTGTTGGTCTAAGTTTAAGCTTGACAAAACAATTACTGACAGAAATGGGTGGCTCAATCAGTTGTCACAGTGAAAAAAATCAGGGTTCTGAATTTGTGATTAAAGTAAGATTTCCTATTATTACAGAAACAAAAAAGGAAAAAGAAATACAATCAAATAAAAGCAATAAGGAACTGGAAACGGCTATAGCCGGCACCAAATGTCTCATTGCCGAAGATATTAAGATTAATTATCTTATTGCAAAAAAACTTTTGGAAAATATGAAATGCCAAATTGAGTGGGTGAAAAATGGCAAGGAAGCAGTTGATGCTTTTCTCAACATGGGGCCAAACTACTATGATTTTATTCTTATGGATGTTCGTATGCCTATAATGGATGGCCTTAGTGCTACAAAAGCTATTAGAAATTCCCAGCAAGCTGATGCCAAAACTATTCCTATTATAGCTATGACTGCCAATGCCTTAGATGTGGATGTGGAGGCTAGTAAAGCTGCAGGAATGAATGCGCATTTATCCAAACCTATTGATGCAGATCTTATGTATCAGGACATTTATAATTGTTTGCAAAAAAACACAAAATAAAAAAAGGACTGTAACGCAATGACCAAAAGTCACTGTGTTACAGTCCCTTGTTTTATGTCTTAGAAGAACAGTTTGTCTACATCTACTTTTTTCTCCATCATGCCGGAAGAGACCAGAAAGTCTTGGGTGCTCTTTAAGGAAGCT
The DNA here is from genome assembly GCA_022653215.1 of Acidaminococcaceae bacterium. GTDB lineage: Bacteria > Bacillota > Negativicutes > Acidaminococcales > Acidaminococcaceae > JALCSJ01. The sequence goes on along the minus strand of JALCSJ010000089.1, from coordinate 5,285 downwards.
TTGGCTTCGGGAGTTACTTTCATACTAAAGTTATACAGAGGATACATTTCTTTTACAGCTTCAGGCTTTAAATCAGTAGCTTTAGCAGTCATTTCGATTGCTTCTTTTTGATTAGCAGCCAGGTATTTAATAGTCTCTTGCTGTACATTCAAGAAAATATCAACTAAGTCTTTATGAGCAGCGTAGAATTTATTGCTGGTTGCTGTAACGGTAAGTCCTGAAACAAGTCCTTCACCGTTAGTTATAATATGCAGGCCACTTTTTTCTGCAGTATAGGCTAAAGGACCTGCCAACAGTGCTGCATCGGCACTGCCGGATTCCAAAGCACTACGGGCAGCAGGAAGTCCCATGGAAACAAATTTAACGTCTTTCATGGTCAAACCGCCTTTTTTCAGATAAGCGGCCAATAATTCATGAAGGATTGTACCTTTGGGACCGGCAATGGTTTTGCCTTTTAAATCTTGAGGCGAATTAATACCTTTTTTACCAAAGAGTTTGAAAGCTTTGGGAGCACTGGAATAGAGACTTAGAATTTTAATATCAGCTCCGTTGGAAGCGGCCAACAATACAGAGGATCCCCCTACGCAATTTAAGAACTGAATATCTCCGGAAGCTAAAGCCGCGGTCTGGTCTGCTCCGGAAGTAATAGTAGAATATTCAAAAGGAATATTTTTTGCTTTAAAAGCATTTTCGAAGCTTCCTTTTTGTTTTTCCACAATACTGGGCACATTCAAAGGTGCCTGAACATAAGTGGCAACAATTTTCTTGACAGAAGGTGCCGCTGCCTGTTTTTTCTCAGGAGCTTTGGAAGCTCCGCCGCATCCTGATAAGAGTGCTCCTGTCATTAAGATTGCTGTAATCCCCAAACAAATTTTCCTGCTGATGTTTTTTTGCATGTGAATCTCCTTTTTTTATTTTATTTTATTTGTAAAGCAGCCAGTATCTGCCGCTTTAAATCAATGAACCGGGCCGTGAGAATATCACGTTGCCCTTGACAGGCAATGGTAATATCACTGGTGATATTACCGTCCTTAAGAATTAAAATCCTATCAGCTAAAAGCAATGCTTCATCAATATTATGGGTAACAAATATTATGCCCGTATGAGAAGCAGCTTTAATCTTTAAAACTTCTTTTTGCATAATCTGTCTGGTAAAATAATCCAAAGCTGCAAAAGGTTCATCCATTAAAATCAAATTGCTGTCCCGGGCCAGAGTCCTGGCCAAAGCTGTTCTTTGCTGCATACCACCGGACAATTCTCCCGGATAAGCATGAGCGAAATTCGTTAAGCCGACTGTTGTTAATAAAGCACGAATTTTCTCTTTGTCATAGTTGGGAGGCAGGCCGAAAGTAATGTTTTTTTCACAAGTGAGCCAGGGCATTAAGCGTGCTTCCTGAAACATCATACCGATATTAATATTGGCAGGATATTTTATTGTTCCAGCATCCGGTTCTTCTAAACCGGAGATCAAGCGTAAAAGCGTGGTTTTCCCGCAGCCGCTTTTCCCCAGAATTACAGTGATAGCACTGCAGTCTGTAGTACAGCTTATGCCTTTCAGTACAGGATAAGGATCATTATTAACCCTATAACTTTTTGTCAGATTATTGATTATTAAATCACTCATTTGCCTATCTCCTGACTATAAGGAACTAAGTGCTTAATGACCAGGGAAAAAACACCGTCAATAAGCAGTCCTAAAATGCCAATAAAGAGAATCCCTACAATTACTTTGTCGCTTCGTGACATAGCCTGACTATCCAATATCAAATAACCCAGGCCATTAGCCGCCGCTACCATTTCTGCTCCTATAATGGCCCGCAGGCTGTAACCTAAACCGATGCGCATACCAACTAAAATATGGGGCAAGGCGTAGGGAAGCATTATGGACTGCAGCTGTCTGCTTTTGCTAAAACCCAGAACTTGTCCAACCTCTAAAAGTTTCTTGTCACAGCCGGCTAAACCAGCATCAATATTCAGCAAAATAGGAAAGAAAGAGGCCATGACAATAACGATTATTTTAGGTGTCTCTCCTATGCCGAACCAAAGAATTAAGAGTGGAATTAAGCTAATAGGAGGAATATGCCGAAGCATATTAAACAAACCGTCTAAATTGGTTCTGATTCCGGGATGAAGGACAAAGAGAAAGCTAAAAAGAAAGGCTAGCAGAACGGAACAGCCAAAGCCGATACATATACGCCTGAAGCTTATGGCCAAAGCAGAGAGGAGTTCTCCTTTCACCAGCATATTAAGTGCTGCATCCCATACATGGCCCGGGGAAGGAAGTACGTAGGTGCTCCATAGTCCAAGCTTAGCGGCTAAGTACCAGACAAGAAAAATCACCACAAATATTAAGTTCCTAGAAAAGACATTAGACTTTTTCATGGTATTTTTAGGAAATAATACTTGAATATGCTGTCTTTGTGCTGATGCCCTTCAGTTTGCCTATTTTTCCGGAAATAGTGCTGATAATATCCTGGGGAGCATCTACAACTACACTGATAATATTTATGTTTTTCTTGTGATAGGGCAATCCCATACGACCAATAATATATTGATTGTGAGCATGAAGAATGTTATTAAGTTCCTGAACAGAATCAGTATTTTCCAGGATAATTCCTATTAATGCAACTCTGGTTTCCATAAAAACCTCCCATAGAAAAAGCCCCATCGAAAGATGGGGCTTAATATTACTAGTAAAATAGTAAATATCAACCGTTTCTTTCGTCTCAATAAAATTTCAACGTCAGACAAACAGCAAGTATTAAATTTTTAGTAACTTTGCTTAACTTTTCTTTAGCTTCTTCATCATAATAGGTGAGAAAACGGAAAGTAAGCTCAGAACAATAAGTCCAATGCAGATAGGGGTAGAAAAGAGAATGCTGATATCTCCGTTAGACAGAGCCAAAGAACGACGGAGACCCTTTTCCCCAATAGGTCCTAAAATCAAGGCCAAAACAACGGCAGCGGTGTTCAAATTAAGTTTCCGCATGAGATAACCAATGATACCGAAGATAAACATCAGGACAACATCAGTAAAACTGTTGTTGATGGCAAAGGAACCAACTACGCATAACACGAAGATACAAGGAATCAAAATAGCATCAGATAGTTTGGCAATCTTAGCAAATATTTTGGCTCCCAATAAGCCAAGTGCTAACATAAAAAATTGAATAATAACAAAGCCGCCAAAAAAGGTATAAGTCATAGGTGCGTACTTAGTAAACAGTTCAGGACCGGGCTGGAGGCCATGAATAATAAGACCGCCCATAAGTACGGCAGTAACGCTCTCACCCGGAATACCTAATGTTAAAGTAGGAATTAAGGAACCGCCGGTTACAGCATTATTGGCTGCTTCCGATCCGGCAATGCCTTCAATAGAACCGTTACCGAATTCTTCCGGATGTTTAGAAAAGCGTTTTGCTTCGTTATAGCCGATAAAGCAGGCAATAGAAGCACCGGCACCTGGCAAAATACCAATCAGATTACCGATAATCCAGGAACGAATAACAGTAGGAGTAATGCGCTTTAATTCACTTAATTTCAATAAAATTGAATCATCGAACTTTGCTGCATCAGCTCTTTTGACAATGGCTTTTTCCGCCAAAATAAAGACCTGAGACATGGAAAACAGACCAATCAAGGAACAAGTAACATTAACACCACTGTACAAAGCATCCTGACCAAACATAAATCTTTCTACGCCTTGCATAGGATCCATACCGATAGTCGAGAGAACTAAACCAAAGGCGCCTGACATTAGACCAAACAACAAAGAATCTGTCGTAACACCGGCAATAATAGTTAAGCCAAAAAGTGATAACCAGAAATATTCCGGAGAGCCAAATTTCATGGCTAACTGAGCTAGCATAGGTGCAAAGAAATAAAGGGAAATACAGCTTAACAGACCTCCAAAGAACGAAGCTATACAAGCTGTACCCAAAGCTTTGCCGGCTTTACCCTTCAGGGTCATGGCATAACCGTCAATAGCAGTAGCTGCCGAAGCCGGTGTACCCGGTGTATGAATTAAAATTGCAGAAATAGAACCACCAAAAATTGCTCCGCAGTAAATTCCGCCTAACATGATAAGTCCGGTAGAAGGCTCCATGCCGAAAGTCAGGGGCAAAAGAAGAGCAACTCCCATTGCCGCCGACAATCCGGGCATACAACCAATAATAATGCCTATGGTAACACTAATCAGCATTATTAACAGATTGAGAGGACTCAAAGCATTGACGAAACCTGCTGCCATAAGAGCATAAGAACTTTCCATTAGCATATCCTCCTTAGAAGAAGTTTTCTATAAGCATTCCTTCTGGCAGTGGAACATTTAAAAACCAGGTGAACACGGCATAAACAATTACTAACATAACCACTAGGGTTAGGACAATGTATTTTTTGGGAATCTTAAAGAATATTAAGGCGAACAGTAAGAAAACCAAGGCCGCAATATAAAATCCCAGAAAATACATCAGTCCAAAGAAACCAAGAAACCCTAAAAATACTGTGAAAAATTGTTTAGGAAGAAAACTTTTCCAGACAGTAGAAAAATCATCAATAATTTTTTTATCTTTCATGTAGGCGAGACACATGTTAAAAAACTTCAGAAGTGTTAAAAATGCTAATAACCCAATAACAAATAAGGGGTAGCGCTGTGCCAAAACCGGTAATTGAACGGTCTCATAAAAGAAGAAGGCACAGAACAAAAGCATAAACACTATTACAGATAGTTCGGATTTTTTCATGAATCTCGTTCTCCTCAGTGCTTAAAAATTATTTATATAAATTACTTACGGTATCTTTGCAGAAAGCTAATTGCTGTTTAATCAATTCGCCCAAAGATTTGTTATCTTTAAAGTCAAGTTCCAGACCTGCAGTTTTATGAGCTTCAATAGTCTTGGGATCAGTCATGCATTTCTTGAAAGCATCAACATAGAACTTAATGATGTTATCAGGAGTGCCTTTAGGCGCAACCAAAGCACGGGCAGAACCATACCATTTGTCATAGTAGCCTAATTCTTTCAAAGTAGGAACATCTTTCAGGGCAGGGTCACGTTTTTCCGCATAAATACCTAAAACTCTTAACTCAGGTTTATTACCTTTTATTAACTTAGCAACATCGCCGACTTTTGCACAGGAAAAATCAACTTCGCCTTGGCGTAAAGCCAACAATTGGTCTGCAGTACCGCCGTAGGGAACGGCATTGTACTTAAACTTAGCAGTAGTGGACAATAATTGAGCAGCAGTATGGTTAGAAGCCTTTACCCCATTAGTAGAGCATTTGTATT
>JALCSJ010000088.1 GCA_022653215.1 Acidaminococcaceae bacterium | reverse complement strand
ATCCTACGCATGAACGGGAAAACAGAACTTACCCATCTAAAACATTGTTTCTAGCTAAGAATAGAAAGAGGCTGAGGAAATCGGCAATCTGCTTTTCGTCCCCCATGTAAAATGTTATAATAACTATAATTATAACAGTGGGGGAGAGTGTGGCTATGAGAAAAATACTGGTTTTATGTTTAATGTGTTTACTAGGGGCCTGTAGTGGGTTAGCTGCAGAAAAAGTTGAACCGGATTCTTGGACTGTGTATGTGTATATGTGCGGCAGTAATTTGGAATCTGAAAATGGGGCAGCAACCAGCGACATTTCCGAAATAGTCAATGCAAAACTTCCGGAAAAGGTTAAAGTTCTCATTCAGACAGGTGGTGCCAAAGCCTGGCATAACAGTACTGTCAAACCGGGAAAAATTCAACGTTTTGTTCATACACTAGATGTAAATGCTATATATCCGGTAGATGAACAGCCTGATGCCAATATGAGTGACCCTTCTACCTTAAAAGAATTTCTAGCTTTTGGCAAAAAGAATTTTCCCGCCCAGCACAATATGTTTATTTTTTGGGATCACGGGGGAGGCAGTGTAGTAGGAGCTATTTCTGATGAAAACCATAAGGGTGATTCCTTGACATTAAATGAAATGGAAGAAGCTTTTTCAGCAGTTTATCCTGATGCAGACAAAAAAACTCCCTTTGAAATAATCGGTTTTGATACATGCCTGATGTCTACTATTGATACAGCTAAAAATTTTCAGCCGTATGGGAAATATTTGGTGGCATCAGAAGAAATAGAACCGGGTAATGGCTGGTATTATACTCCGTGGCTTGTATCCTTGGGCAATAATCCGGGAATGGACAGTGGGGAAATCGGCAAAAATATTTGTGACTCTTATATGGAAGGCTGCAGAACTGTCAAGACGGATGCCCAAGCTACTCTGGCGGTAACAGATTTAAGCAAGCTTGATGCTTTGTATGATGCCTATAGTCAATGGGGACAAGAGGCTTTAACAAAAGCTGCAAAGGATCCCGGACCATTTCTAACTACCTATAGCCGCTGTGCAGAGGCTACGGAAAATTACGGAGGCAATCGTCCTAATGTGGGATATTCCAATATGGCCGACCTGGGAAATTTAGCCCAGAATACTATGGAAATATTGCCAAATAATTCTGCTGCAGTGTTGGCTGCTTTGCAGGATGCTGTTGTGTATAAAGTAAACGGACCTTATCGTAAAAATTCTCACGGCCTGTCCTGTTTCTATTTATATGGTTTTGAAATCAATAATTTAAAAGGCTATTTCACAGTGGATAGTGCCAGCGAGCCCTTTAAATATCTTTATTCCTATATGGCTGCAGGGTCTGACATGGATACAACAGTAAAGGATTATTTAGCCAAGAGCGGACAAAAATCCTTGCCCTCTTTTGCCACACTGAAGACTAATCCCTTGGAAGATGCTAAAGTTTCCATATTAGATGATGGAACTGCAGAGATGGTAATCGGTGGTCCGGCTGCTTCCATGCTGAAATCTGTGCGGTTTATGCTGGTAAATGTATCCAGGGAAGATGATTTGGCTATTGTTTTTGGTTTTGACAATAACGTTCGGTCTGACTGGGAAAATGGCGTGTTCAAGGATAATTTTCTGGGACAATGGGGCAGCTTGGACGGCTATCATTTGTATATGGATATTGTGGAAGAAAATGCCGATTATACTATTTATGCCAGTCCCATTAAGTTAAATGGTCAGGACAGCAATCTTTTCGTAGCCTATGATTATAAAAAGAGTGCCTATAATATTATTGGGGCCAGACCCGGAATTACTAATTACAGCACTTCCCAAAAAGGCATGCATGTCTTAAAAGAAGGGGATAAAGTGGCACCTATTATCTGTGCTGCACACTTATCTACACCTAGGGATCTGCGGGCAGTGGTGGGACCTACCTTTACCATTGGCAAGCAGCCTGTTTTCAAAGATCTGCCATTATCAGACGGCAAAGGCAACGAAACTTTTGCCTTTATTTTCCAAATGGAAGATTTACAGAATAACAGTGCTTTTTCTAAAGTAGTTTTCTTTACAATCAAAGATGGAAAGATGTACCTGTCTGATAAAATCTTGGGAAAGTAATAGGTGAGTAAGACATTTCACTTTTCTTCCCGTGTTTTTAGCTGAATTGCTTCAGCTATATGTTCTACCGTAATATCTTTTGCAGTGGCCAAATCAGCAATGGTTCTGGCCACTTTTATTATTTTGTCATGGCTTCTGGCACTTAGGCCTATTAAGTTGAAAGCTTGTTCTAGCAATTTTTCCGCATCAACCGTTAATTGGCAAAATTTTGCTATTTCTTTATGTCCAAGCTCGCTGTTACAATGGCAACCGGTTCCTGATAATCTTTTCTGCTGAAGTTTTCTGGCGTGGATTACTCTTTCCCGTATTTTTTGGGAGTTTTCACTTGGTATAGTATTCTTTATTTCTTTATATTCCAGTTTAGGCACATGAATTTGAATATCAAACCTATCCAACAATGGCCCGGAAATCTTTCTGTGATAACGTTCCACATCTCCCGGTTTACAGGTGCAGGGATGAGTTCTGTCCCGTTCTCCATAGTAACCGCAGGGGCAGGGATTTTCTGCAGAAATCAAAATAAAATTAGCAGGGTAAGTTAAAGTTGCTTGTACCCTACTAATTGTTACCACTCCGTCTTCTAAGGGCTGACGCAAAACTTCTAAGGCAGTTCTGGTAAATTCCGGCAATTCGTCCAAAAATAAAACGCCATTATGGCTTAAAGTTACCTCTCCGGGTTTTGGTACCCGTCCGCCGCCTATTAAGGCATGGTCAGAAATAGTATGATGGGGACTGCGAAAAGGCCTCTCCAGCATTAACCCTTTTTGTTTTTTAAACAGACCGGAAACACTGTATATCTTTGTTACTTCCATGGCTTCTGCTTCTGACATAGGGGGTAAAATAGATGGGACTCTCTTTGCCAGCATAGTTTTTCCGCCACCGGGGGGACCAATCATCAAAACATTATGACCGCCTGCAGCGGCTATTTCTAAGGCTCTCTTAGCCTGAAACTGACCTTGGACATCAGAAAAGTCGTAACTATAGGTTCCGATTTTCTGCCATTGAACCGCCGTGTTTTCCAGTGCTTCCAATGTCCTGCCTTCATCAAAAAAGTCTATTAGTTCCCGTAAGTTTTTCGTACCATAAACATGTATTCCGTCTACCAGAGAACCTTCCACTTTATTGTCCAAGGGAATAAAAATCGCCTCTCTGGAAAGCTCTTTTGCTTTTAATATCATGGGTAATACTCCCGGTACTGCTCTTATAGAACCGTTTAAAGACAATTCTCCCGTAAACATGCAAGCGGCAGCCTTGCTACTAGCAATTTGGTTCGTAGCTAAAAGAATGCCAATAGCAATAGGCAGGTCCAAACCGCTGCCATCTTTCTTTAAATCTGCCGGTGCCAGATTGACAATAACCCTTGTGTCAGGAAAAATAAATCCGGCATTTTTTATGGCCGCTTTCACTCTGCCCCGGGATTCTCTAACAGCTGCATCAGGCAGGCCCACAATATCAAATGTGGGTAGGCCAAGACCTACATCCACTTCCACAATAATTTCTTCACCGTTAATTCCACTGGTAGTTGCACCAAAAGTTTTTGCATACATAAAAAAGCCTCCTTAGTACGATTAGTAGTAAATTTTGTGCTGTAATCCTTGAGTTTAAATGAGGAACTGAACTGGTTCTTTACACATATCTTTTCTTAGTATAACTAATTCTGCGGATTTTTGCTCTAGTTCTTATGTTTTTTTTACTTCTTTTATATAAAATATTGCTTAAATCCTTAACCTAGTATAATTAACTTGGTGTCAAATCATACTGATTCCCAGATCGTTTAGCAGTAATGGTTTGACACCGCTAACGCTCCATGATAAAATTAAAACAATAGTACAGGGGAGCTTAGTAAGAGGCTGAGAGGAAGCAGTTTGCTTCGACCCTTTACCTGATGCGGATAATACCGCCGTAGGAAGTATGCAATATGATAATAAAAGCTTCCTATGGGAAGCTTTTTATTTTTGCTTAGGAAGGAAGAAAGTTATGAATAACGAAAAAACGTCAGTATTTGCTAATGGTCTTATTTGGTTTGGGGCAGGTGTTTCTATTGCAGAAATTTTGACGGGTATGTTAATTGCCCCTTTAGGATTTACCAAAGGTCTTGCGGCCATATTTTTGGGACATCTTATTGGTGGTGTGTTAATGTACCTAGCAGGAATTATAGGTGCTCAAACAGAAAAGAGTTCTATGGAAACCGTAAAAATGGCTTTTGGTGCCAAAGGTTCATTATTGTTTTCTTCTTTAAATGTGCTTCAGCTTATAGGCTGGACAGCAGTTATGATTGTTAGTGGGGCAGCAACAGCTGCTACAGTAGTAAATCTAGGTGGTACCTGGGTCTGGGACCTGGTCATCGGAGCCTTGATTGTAGTTTGGATAATGGTTGGTATTAGAAATCTCAATAAGCTGAATCTTGTTGCCATGAACGCCCTGTTCATTTTAACAATCGTCATGAGCATGGTTATCTTTGGGGGGAACCAAAGTCCTCATATTACTAGTACGATAAGTTTTGGTGCCGCTGTTGAATTAAGTGTGGCCATGCCTCTTTCCTGGCTGCCCTTAATCTCTGACTATACGAGGACTGCTAAGCGCAAACAGCTTGCTACCATTGCCAGTGTTGTTGTATATAACATGGTTAGCTGCTGGATGTATATTATCGGCATGGGTGCGGCGCTGTTTACAGGGGAAAGCAATATTGCCAGCATTATGCTTAAAGCCGGGCTTGGTATAGAGGGATTGGTTATTATTATCTTTTCCACAGTCACTACTACTTTTCTTGATGCTTTTTCCGCAGGAGTCAGTACTGTAAGTATAGCAAAGAATGTGAATGAAAAACGGGCTGCAGTTATTGTCTGCTTCATAGGAACAGCTTTAGCAATTTTCATTCCTACTACCCAGTTCGAAAACTTTTTATACTTAATCAGCTCTGTCTTTGCACCTATGATCGCTATTCAAGTTGTGGACTATTTTATTCTTAAAAAGTCGGCATGTAATCAAGCTTTTAATTTTGTAAACCTAATTGTGTGGATTATAGGTTTTGCTATTTATCGCTATTTCATGGAACTGCAAACACCTATCGGTAATACAGTGCCGGTAATGCTGATTACAGGGATTCTCTGTATTATTGGAAATAAACTGTTTTCTCAAAAAACAAAAGAATGCTAGAAAAAAGATAAGCAAGAACTGTTTAAAAGAGTTATAATAAAAAGAAACGCCAGGGAGGTTCAGCATGTTTCTCTTAGCAACATATTTTGTTTTGGGAGCTATAATCGGCAGTTTTCTGAATGTCTGTATTTATCGTCTGCCATTAGAAATGTCCATTGTATCTCCGCCTTCTCACTGCGACAGTTGCGGACATAGGCTGGGCATCCTAGATATGGTTCCGATTTTAAGTTATATTTTTCTAGGGGGAAAATGCCGGTATTGTCACACTCACTATAGTGCCAGGAGCCTTTTAGTTGAAGTCCTAACCGGTTTGTTATTTGCAACGGCGGGAATATTTTATTTGCCGGGTTTGCCTTTGCTGACTGTATTCGTTTTCTTTTCCTGCCTCATCATTATTACTTTTATAGATTTTGACCATCAGATTATTTTAGATAAGTTCCTTTTGATTATGTTAGTAGATGGCATTCTTTTTCATTTTACTTATACCAAACACTCTGCTTTAGCCAATCCTTATTGGGATATTCTTTGGGGAATTGGGGTAGGGGGAGGCTTAATGCTTCTTATTTATCTATTGAGCAGAGGAGGTATGGGTGAGGGAGACGTGAAACTGTCTTTCGTTCTTGGTTTTTGGCTGGGACTTAAAGGTGTTATTGTTTGTCTATTCCTGGCTTTTGTTTTAGGGGGAGTTGTGGGAGTTTTGCTTTTGGCATCAGGTATTAAGAAACGCAAAGATCCTATTCCTTTTGGACCGTACCTTTGCATAGGAGCTTATCTTTCTTTGCTTTTCGGTCCTTATTTAATTTATTATTATTGGCATTTTTTTGCCGGTGTATAATAATGTCTAAAAGTATGTTATAATATACATAAAAGTGTTCTTCGGGGAGAACTGAACTATGCGCTTAAATGTACTTATGAAGAAGTTGTTTTTTCCTAAACCTGATAAGGTTTTAGGTATTGACATTGGCCCTGATAGAATTAAAATTGTTCAGCTTAATATGAAGTCAGGGAAAAAACCGGAAGTTACAGATTATGCCTTACTTGACTTGCCTCAGGAGTTAAAAGGGACAGGTCTCTTTGCTACGCCTAATGGGCTAAGTGATTTCTTGGGAGAAGTTATCAATAAGCATGGTTTTAGTGCTAAAGCCTGTGTTTTCACTTTAGGGGGCCGCAATACATTTGTTAGAGGTATTACTATGCCTCCCATGAGCAATGCAGAATTAGCTGAAGCAGTAATGTGGGATTCTTCTCAATATGTGCCTTATGAGAATGATACTTATTATATTGATTTTGCCAAATACGGCGAATTGGACAAAGAAGGTCAGCAACCGGTAGTTCTGGTGGCTGCACCTAAAGAAGTTATTGATATTATAGTGGCTGTCGGTGAAAAATTACAATTAAATGTTTTAAAGATTGATGTTGATGTGTTGGCTGTTGATAGAGCTTTAGGAGCTGAATATACAGATTTTGTCCTTTTGAATCTGGTTAGGAATTATTCAATGATGACTATTTTCCAAAAGGGTGCTCCTGTTGCCCAAAGAAGCATACCTTCCAGTGCCATGTCTTTCGCTACTATAATTGCTGAGAAGATGAATGTCAGTATCAGCGAGGGATTGGACATTATGCAGACAGAAAATCTAATTAATGTAGATGATCCGGAAACCAGTTCCGTTCGTGAAGCGTTAAAGAACGAGATTAATGAGTTAGTCAAAGAATGCCGCAGAACTGTTGATTATTTTATTCTCAATCAAAAAGATGCTGCTTTTACCAGCATGGTATTAAGTGGTGGTGGTTCTGTGCTTAAAGGCATGGATGCTTATATGAATTCTTTGATGGATATAAAAGTAGAACAATTTGATGTGCTGCAAAAAGTAAATTTTGATTCCCGGTTTGAAAAGAAAAAAGTTGAGAGCAATGCCCCGGCACTGGTAATAGCCATTGGTGCTGCTTTGGCCGGAGGTGAAGACAATGATTAACATAAACCTTCTGCCTAAAGATAAACGAAAAAAAGCCTTTCCTTTTTATAAAATATTTTTGTTTGCCACTTATTTTGTGGTGGCACTTACCATTCTTGTCTGGGGAGTTAATCTTGCCCTCTTTAAGTATTCTGAAAGCAAACTTAATGCTGTAAACGATTCTCTGGGAGCCATGAGTTTGTGGCAGCAGAGATATACCTTACATAATGCTCAAAATGCCGATATCACCAAGCGGGCTAATATTGCCAAAGATTTAAGCAAAAAACGGGTGCTGTGGAGCAGTTCACTAGCTTCTTTGGGGAATATTACTCCCTATGGCTGTTGGCTTACAGGGGTATCTCAGGATTCTAAGGATGAAAGAAAGATCTCTTTGCATGGCCGTGCTTTCAAATTGGACCAGGTTTTGGCCTTTGTCCATAATTTGCAAACTGACCCACTGATTGCTTCTGTCACGTTGGTTAATTCTACCAGCAATAAAAGCGGCACTGTGAAGATTGTGGATTATGAGATTATTGCTGTTATGAAAGGGGGAAGCCCCAATGCTAAATAAAATGCATTTATCCCTTTCTAATAATATGAAATTTGGTTTATTGTTTTTCTTTTCATTTATTTTATGCTGCGTTATTTATGTTAAGTTAATTCTGCCCATTTCCAATGATCGGGTGACAATGGCCAACAAGCTGACTATGGCTAATACCAGGTTGGCTGCTTTGCAGACCTTTGCCGGACAAAATCAGGATTATGATTCTTTGTTGAAAATCCAAAATATGAAAGTGGCAGCAGCCAAGAAAAAAATACCTGATATTGTTGCTGTTCCTGAATTAGTTGGGGAGTACAATAAAATTGCCGAGCAGGCAAAGGTAAATTTATTAAGCGTAAAACCTGATAAAGGTATAAAAGAAAAAAACTATTTTAAGTTACCCATTACTGTTACCATTGAAGGAGATTATTTCCGTCTGATAACATTTTTACAGCAGGTTGACAATGGGGATAGATTTGTGACGCTGGAATCCACAAAATTTTCCAGCAGCAAAGCAGGAAATAATTTAACCATGGAAGCAAGATTCGTAGTTTATTGTTTGCAAAATATTGTAGGAGCACCCACAAGTAAAACAACAAGCAAATCTGGGGCGGCTACAGGTGCTGTAGATGCCAAAAAAAGCATTCAGCAGCGTGATGCCCAAACACGTAAAGCAATGCAGTAAAAACAAAAAAGAGAACGAATTTTTTAGTTGCCTGAGCAATGAAAAAATTCGTTCTCTTTTTTATATTATTATTATTTGGTAGCTTTCTTAGTTGCTTTTTTCTTAGGAGCGGCTTTCTTGGCAGGAGCTTTTTTAGCTGCTGTCTTTTCAGTAGTAGCTTTCTTAGTTGCTTTTTTCTTAGGAGCGGTTTTCTTGGCAGGAGCTTTTTTAGCTGCTGTCTTTTCAGTAGTAGCATTTTTAGATACAACTTTTTTCTTAGGAGCGGTTTTCTTGGCAGGAGCTTTTTTAGCTGCTGT
>JALCSJ010000087.1 GCA_022653215.1 Acidaminococcaceae bacterium | reverse complement strand
TAGAAAAATAGCTGAATTCATTGTATAATAATATTGTATGTTAAATCATGCCCCTGGAGAGGGGCTCTAATCAGTACTACTTTATCTAAGAAAGAGGTTGAAATCATGGCATGTACAACAATTTTAGTCGGAAAAAACGCTTCTTATGACGGATCAACTTTAGTAGCAAGAAATGATGATTGCGGTGCAGACAATTTTACCGTGAAAAAATTCGTTGCTATTTCTCCTCAAGAACAATCTACAGCTTACAAATCTGTTATTTCCCATGTTTCTATGGAATTACCTGCTAATCCCATGGGCATAACAGCTACACCCAATGTTATTCCGGGCAAAGGAATCTGGGCAGCCTGCGGCATTAATGAAGCCAATATAGCGATGAGTGCTACGGAAACCATTACATCTAATGCCAGAGTTTTGGGAGCAGATCCTATGGTAGAATACCGGCCTGCTACGGAAAACACTCCGGAACAACCCGGCGGCATAGGGGAAGAAGATATGGTTTATATTGTGCTTCCTTATATTCATAGTGCCAGAGAAGGGGTAGAAAGACTGGGCGCTCTTTTAGAAAAGTATGGTACTTATGAAAAGAACGGTATTGCTTTTCAGGACACCAAAGAAATCTGGTGGCTGGACACTATTGGTGGCCATCATTGGATTGCCAGCCGTGTTCCCGATGATGTTTATGTTGTGATGGCTAATCAATTTGGTACAGATGTATTTGATTTGGAAGATGCGCTGACTACCAAAAAAGATTTTATGTGTTCTGCGGATATGAGAGAATTTATAGAAAAAAATCATCTTTCCTTGAGTACAGACGGCACATTTAACCCGAGAACTGCTTTTGGCAGTCAGGAAGATTCAGACAGAATTTATAATACACCTCGTGTTTGGTCCGCTCTGCGAATCCTCAACCCTCATACTGTAATCTGGGATGGTCCTGATGCAGACTATCTGCCTACCGATGAGGATTTACCCTGCAGCATGGTTCCGGAAAAGAAAATCACCATAGAAGATGTAAAATATGTTTTATCTTCTCATTTTCAGGGTACTCCTTATGACCCATACAAACGTCATGGTGATTTGTCCATGAAAGGTGCTTACCGTTCCATTGGTGTTAATCGGACAACATCTATGTCCATTACTCAGCTGCGTCCTTATATGCCTAAAGAGTTTATGGCTATAGAATGGATTTGCTTTGCTTCCAATGTTTTTAATGCGCTGGTTCCTTTCTATACTAATGTTAAATCCATACCTCACTATTTGTCCGGTACAACCAAAGATGTATCCACTGATAATTTTTACTGGAACTGCCGATTAATTGCAGCTATGACAGATGCTTCTTATAGTAAATCACTTATTCATGTAGAGCGTTATCAGCTGGCAGTCCATTCCAAAGATCATAAACTTATCAAGGAATATGATGAAAAACTTGCCAAAGAAAAAGATGCTGTGAAAGGTGCTGCTTTGAGAGAAGAGGCTAATAATGCCGTTGCTGCCATGGTACAAAAAGAAACGGCCGATGTTTTAGACAAAGTCCTTTTTGAACTAAGCATGCAGATGAAAAATGCTTTTTCCAGAGCTGATGCTTAAAAACAGGGATAAAACTTCTTGCCTTTTTTTGTTACTTGTTGTATAACTAAACAGTATTATTGTGGGGACGTAGCTCAGCTGGGAGAGCATCAGGTTCGCAATCTGGGGGTCGAGAGTTCAATCCTCTTCGTCTCCACCACTAAAAAATCAAACCGCAGACATAGTCTGCGGTTTTTTTTAGTTATTTCTTGTCAAAAGTGCCTATAATATGATATTGTATTGAGACGGATGTATAAAAAACGAGGTTTTGTTGAGCAAGAATTTATTATTTTCCTGGGGGAGAAACGTCTTATGAAAAAGCAATACTGGATTGTTTTTTGGTTGGCAGTTATTTTGTTGTTGTTTTTCAATAACTGGGCACTGCCTATTACTGATAGCGTAGAATCAAATTATTCGCAAACAGCAAAGGAAATGGTGCTAAGCGGAGATTGGGTCTCGCCGCAAATTTATGGCAGATATTGGTACGATAAACCAATTATGTCGTACTGGCTTATTGCTTTGGGCTTCAAAATATTTGGTTTTACAGAATTTGGCGCCAGATTTTTCCCTGCTTTATCAGGTGTGGCAGGAATGGCCTTAACTGTCTGGGGAGCTAAAAAACTCTATTCTGAGAAAGTTGCTCTTTTAAGCGGCATAATGCTTTTGACCACTATTGAATTTTTCGCTATTTCCAAATCAATCTTAACAGACGGTATGTTGTTTTTCTTCTTTAACGGAGCTTTGCTGTTTTTCTATCTTGCTTATTCGGGAACAAACAAAAATTATTACTATGGCACTTACGTTTTCTCTGCTTTAGCAACTTTAACCAAGGGACCGATTGGCTTTTTACTTCCCGGCTTAATTTTAGTTCTCTTTCTTATTTGGGAGAAAAACTGGCGTGAACTGGGCAAAGCTAAACTTATTTCCGGAACAGTTTTGTTCTTACTGGTGGCCGGACCTTGGTATGGAGCTATGTTCCATCTTCATGCAGATTTCTTCGGACAATTTTTCGGCACTCATAATTTCCTGCGTGCCACAGTTTCCGAGCACCCTAGGGATAATGTGATTTACTATTATACGGCTATTAATATTTTGGCAAGTTTTGCTTGGATAGGATTTCTGCCGGGTACCATCAAAGCCATAATCAGGAAAGACGGAAAGTGGGCTATGCCACAACCTAGAGAAAAGTTCATGCTTTTATGGGTATTCGTAATTTTCTTTTTCTACCAAAATATGGCTACCAAATATATAACATATACTTATCCGATTTTACTGCCATTGGCATATCTCTTGGCAAATCATGTAATGGATGAAAAAGAAAAGCTGAATTTCAAAGGTGTGCTGGGTATCAATATTATCGTTTATGGTGCTTTGGCCGTGACAGCTGTTCTTTTGCCGATGATGGCTTCAGATATTTTAACAAATGGGGAAAGCACTATGGCATTGACTGCAGTATGCTTTTTCCTTGTACTGTATGCCTCATATGGCAGAATTAAGGGAGCACCTTGGTGTAAAACCCTTGGCCTAATTGCCGGTACAACCTATTTGTTTATTTTTGTCAGCATTAAAGTCTTAGCGGAACCTATGATGTATAATGCTACTGCCATGAAAGCGGCAGAATATGTTAATGCTAATATACCGAAAAGCGTAGAACTCTATTCTTTGGGAGATTATCCAACTTCAGGAGTATATTATACCAATCGTACTATTACGGCAATTGTTGAGGACAGAGAAGAGAATAAACTGAAACCTCATGGTTTTAGCTGGGCAGACAAAAATGTTATGCCTATGGCTGGATTAAGTGAGGTTAAAGGCAAAAAAAATATTGCTATTTTTATGAAGACGAGAAACGAAGATAGGCTTCATAGAGATTTGCCGGGAGACTGGCATATTAAGAACCTTCCGGGTGTATGGAGTATAGTTACACCTAAATAATGGAATAATTTTAGGAGGACGAATTAATGGCTACAGACGATATTGAAGAGTATTTGGAAAATCACAACTATATTGCTTTACGTGTCAGCAAGGAAGAACTGGAACAGGGTATTACCGGACGGTATTTTGATTTACTGTCTTTTGTTGGCCAGCATAAGGAATATGCCGGAAAGTTTTGCGGAGAATTCGCTTTGGAATTTGCCGGTTTCACACCTCAGGAAATTTGGCAGGGGAAAGAAACCCGCAGTTTTATCCGCAGGTTAAATGCCCAATTTCCGTTTATGTTCTACTTGGCGGAAAAACAAGGAGAAACCTTGAAATTCCTTACTATTTTGGAATGTTCCGATGGTAAACTCCAAGGGGATAATATGGCACTGAATCAGGAAAAATTTGAGAAATATCTTAAGACCCAATTGGAAGGACTTATAAATATGTGCCAATGGGTTGGCTACAGTCCGGAAGATGCCCAAATTATGGTAGACCAGGTTTATAAGTATTTTGGCATATAGGCGATTTAACTTGACAAACATTGGTCAGTTTGCTATATTTGCTTAGTAAGCGATGAAAGGTGTGGCGACCCGGAGCTTGTATAATATCACCAGAGAGGCTGTTTCGGCAGCAAGCAGGGTGGAACCGCGGAAGCTATACTCCCGTCCCTGTAATATAGATAATTCCTATCTATGTTACAGAGATGGGAGTTTTTATTTAGGAGGAGAAAAAATGGATTTTCAAACGATTATTTTGAATTTGCAAGCCTATTGGGCCAAACAAAAATGCATTATGGCTCAACCTTACGACATTGAAAAAGGCGCCGGGACTATGAACCCTGCTACTTTCTTGTCTGTACTGGGACCCGAACCATGGAATGTGTGTTATGTGGAACCATCCAGACGTCCTGCTGACGGTCGTTACGGTGATAACCCCAACAGATTGTATCAGCATCACCAATTTCAATTGATTATGCAGCCTTCACCTGCCAATATTCAGGAAATGTATTTGGAAAGCTTGGAAGAGCTTGGTATCCATGCTAACGAACATGATATTCGCTTCGTGGAAGATAACTGGGAATCTCCTACTTTGGGAGCCTGGGGCATGGGTTGGGAAGTATGGCTGGATGGTATGGAAATTACGCAATTTACTTTTTTCCAGCAAGTAGGCAGTATCGATATTAAACCTGTTGCCGTAGAAATTACGTATGGTTTGGAACGTTTAGCCATGTATATCCAAGGGGTAGAAAATGTTTATGATATTCAATGGGTTGACAACATTACCTATGGTGATGTGTTCCATATGAATGAAGTAGAGCAATCTACCTACAGCTTTGACATAGCTGATACAGATTTGCTCTTTGATCTGTTCAATAAATACGAAAAAGAAGCTAAAAGGGTAATTGAGCTGGGCTATGTTCGTCCTGCTTATGACTATGTTCTCAAGTGCTCTCATACTTTTAATTTGTTGGATTCCAGAGGGGCCATCAGCGTTAGCGAGCGTACTGCTTATATCGGCAGAGTCCGCGCTATGGCTAGATTGTGCGCAGCTGCATATGTAGAGCAGCGTAAGGAAATGGGCTATCCACTTTTGAAGAGAGGTGCTAAATAATGAAAAAATTACTATTCGAAATTGGCACAGCAGAAATGCCTGCTCAATATATGGATGGCATTTTATCACAATACAAAGAATTAGCAGAGAATAAATTAACAGAGGCACGTATACCTTTTGCTTCTGTTAAAATTTACGGTACACCAAGGCGGATGGCTTTTTTAGTCAATGATTTAGCCGATACACAAAAAGACAGTACCGAAGAATATAAAGGACCTGCTCTGAAAATAGCCTTTGATGCTGAAGGAAAACCTTCTAAAGCAGCACAGGGATTTGCTAGAGGCAAGGGAGTAGATGTCAGCACATTGGAACAAAGGGATGGTTATGTTTATGCTGTAAAGCATTTAAAAGGACAACCTACCGTTGAACTCTTGCCGGCACTTTTAGATAATATAATTCATTCTATGAATTTCCCTAAAACCATGCGCTGGGCTGATTACGAATTTGGTTTTGTACGTCCTATCAGATGGATGGTGGCGCTGCTTGACAGCACAGTTATTCCTGTGGAAGTTAATGATGTTAAGAGTTCCAATGAAACTTGGGGTCACAGGGTACTAAGCAATAAATTTGTTGCCATTCCCACTGCCGGTGATTACGAACAGGTTTTAATGGATAATTTTGTTATTGCTGACGTAGATAAACGTAGGGCTATGATTAAAGAAGAAGTAGAAGAAGCAGCTAAAAAAGAAGGGGGCAAGGCAGTTATTGAACCCGGTCTTTTGGAAGAAGTTACCTATCTGGTAGAGTATCCCACTGCTTTATGCGGTCATATTGATGAAAAATATTTAAGATTGCCTGAGCCGGCTATTATTACTCCTATGCGTGATCACCAGAGATATTTTCCTATGGTAGATGCCACAGGTAAACTTATGGCTAAATTCATTACTGTCCGTAACGGCGGCAAAGAGCATCTGGATATTGTTGCACATGGCAATGAAAGAGTTCTGAGAGCTCGTTTGGATGATGCGGTATTCTTCTTTGACAATGATAGGAAGAAGACTTTGGAACAGCATAGAGAAGCATTAAAAGATGTTTCTTTCCAACGTGGTTTGGGCAATATGTACGAAAAAACCGAAAGGTTGGCAGGAGCTGCTAAGGCTCTTCACTATGCACTGCAAGCCAAATCCAATGTAGAGGATTTGGAACGGGCTGCCAGATTGTGCAAGGCAGATTTAGTTACCGGCATGGTTATTGAATTTACTGAACTGCAAGGTGTTATGGGCAAGGAATACGCTCTATTGGACGGAGAAAAACCGGAAGTAGCCCAAGATATATTTGAACATTATCTGCCTCGTTTTGCCGGAGATGTTTTGCCTCAAAGCGAAAATGGCCGCATATTGGCCATTGTGGATAAAATCGATAATATTACTGCTACATTTAGCAGGGGGGAGGCTCCTACCGGTTCTCAGGATCCCTTTGCCCTTCGTCGTCAGGCACTTGGTATCTTAAACATTATTCTTGAAGGTAAAATGCATGTTCCTATGATGAAACTAGTTGGCAGCGCACTTTATCTTTTGAAAATCGAGACAAATAAAACAGCCAAACTTATTAAAGAAGTGCTGGAATTTATAAAACTTCGTCTTAAGAATATGCTGACAGATCAGGGAATTCGTTATGATGTTATTGATGCTGTAATGGCTGACGAACGCAACACGGATATGTATGATATTTATCTGAGGACTTTGGCTCTTAATGCTTACGTGGAAACAGCAGAGGCTAAGGAACTGATTCAGGCCGGCACTCGTGTCTGCAATATCTGCAAGAATGCTTCTACGGAAGCAGAAGTAAAGCCGGAACTGTTTAATACACCGGAAGAAAAAGAATTATACACTGTTGTTAAGGAAGTAGATGAAAAAGTATTTCCTTTGGCTGCCCGCTTTAAATATGACGAGTATTTAAAGGCTTTGACACCTTTAACTCCGGTTATTAACAAATTCTTTGACGCTGTTATGATTATGGACAAGGACGAGGCTGTGAAGAACAACAGGCTGGCTCTGGTTCAAGATGTTAAGAAGCTGCTTAATGGCGTAGGAGATATTTCTGTGTTGGTAATGGCATAAAAATAAAACGCTCGATATATTAAAAAACAAATTGAGGAGACTGTAATATAATGACAAAAAGTCATTGTATTACAGTCTCTTTTGTGGTTCAGCTTTAAAGCAGTAACTTTTAGCAAAAAAATGCAGAAAAAATAAAGCCGGATAAATTTTCTGAATATTTATTGCCCTATTGAAAGTATGCAATATTGGTGATATAGTGTATACTATATTCGGGAACGAATATTAATAGTGTACAATAAAGGAGAGCTAATATGGACAAATCTAAAGAATATTTATTATGGTTTGAGCAATTAGAGAGAAAAGATGTAGACTTGGTAGGAGGTAAATCCTCTTCTTTGGGAGAACTGACTTCTAAGACCGATGTACCGGTGCCGTATGGCTTTGCTACTACAGCTTTCGCCTACAGATATTTTATGAAAGAAACAGGACTGGATGTTAAACTGCGCACCATGTTGGCTGAACTGACCGATGTAGAAAACAGCGACCTTTTAGCTAATGTCTGCTCCCGTATCCGCAAAGCTATTATGGACGAAGAAATGCCTAAGGATTTGCAGCAGGCCATTAGCGATGCGTATGGTGAACTGGGCAAAAAAATGAAAGAAATGAACCCCTATGTAGCAGTGCGTTCCAGTGCTACAGCAGAGGATCTGCCTGATGCCAGCTTCGCCGGACAGCAGGACACTTATTTAAATATTCAAGGAGCAAAGAACGTTATAGCAAAAGTTAAAGAATGTTATGCATCTTGTTTCACTGACCGTGCCGTGTATTATCGTGAAAAACAAGGCTATGATCATCTGTCTTTAGCTCTTAGTGCGGTTATACAAATGATGGTATTCTCCAAGGCAGCCGGTGTTATGTTCACCGTTAACGTAGCCAACGGAGACGATAAGAACATTATGATTGAAGGAGCTTATGGCCTAGGTGAATACGTAGTAGGCGGTAATGTTACTCCCGATAGTTATATTGTCTCCAAAAAAGATATGAAGATTTTGTCCGCTACTGTTAATGAACAAGATGTTATGCTTATCCGCAAAAAGGGCGGCAGCTGCGAAGAAGTAAAAGTTCCTAAGGCTTTGCAGAAAAAACAAACATTAACCAACGAGCAAATTTTGGAATTAGCCGGTTTTGCCAAGAAAATTGAAAAGCATTACGGGTGCTACATGGATATGGAATGGGGTATTGATGAAAGAACCGATAAAGTATGGCTGCTTCAGGCTCGTCCCGAAACAGTATGGTCCAGAAGAAACAAAGAAAAGAAGGAGACTAAAGTGACAAAAGCAACAGAAAACGTAAAACGCACAGTAGTTATAAAGGGTTTGCCGGCCAGCCCGGGTACTGGATGTGGCAAGGCTCATGTTATTTTGGATCCTGCCGACATTGACCAATTCAAATCCGGAGAAGTTTTAGTTACGGAAATGACTGCTCCTGACTGGGTTCCTGCCATGAAGAAAGCAAAAGCTATTGTTACCGATAGCGGCGGAATGACCTGCCATGCTTCCATTGTCAGCCGTGAACTTGGTATTCCATGTATCGTAGGAACCAAGAGCCGCGGTGCTGCTGCCACTACCGTTATCAAAGACGGTCAGGAAATCACCGTAGTTGCCACAGACGGAGTTGTTTACGATGGACTTATTGAAGAAGAAAAAGCTCCCCAAGCAGGGACTGTAGTAGGAGTTGGTGCTCCTGCAGCAGAAACTGTTCCTGTAACAGGGACTAAGATTTATATGAACTTAGGGGATCCTGATCTGGCTAAGAAGTATTCTGCTTTGCCTTGCGACGGCATTGGACTAATGCGTGAGGAATTTATCTGGACTACTTATATTCACAAACATCCTCTGTATTTAATTAAATCCGGCCATCCTGAGGAAGTAGTAGATCAACTGGCCGAAGGAT
>JALCSJ010000086.1 GCA_022653215.1 Acidaminococcaceae bacterium | reverse complement strand
GTGTAAGACACATTGACGAAGAAAAATATTAACGGCTCCTGACATATCCATGCTTAAGCTGTCAAATAGAAGTGTAGCTTGTTTTTTTAAATTAGAGTCAATACGAATTTGAGTAGGAATAGTAGTCATGCTAATCATCTCCTTCACCAATATAATAGTACAAAAGGTATACAATGTCAATCAAAGAACAAATAATTACGAATACGAATCGCCGAAGAATATGATATGAAATTACGCTAACCATATGGAATGTCATATTTCACCGGACTGGCTCTTAGTGTATAGAATATATGAAGATGTTTTGGTGCTTGCTTTATCTAGAACTGGGAGTCACAGTGATTTGTTTAAATAAGAACGGAAATTTAAAAACGGCTTTGTTTCATCGCTTCTAGCACCCAAGTATGTTATAATGAGCGAAAGAGTAAGACAAAATAGGTGTTTATGCTAAACGATAGTCTGGAGTGAGATAAGGTGACTTTAGAGAACAAACTTGGTATAACTGATTCTATGGAATTGGCTAGAACGGAAGAAAGAATTACCAAAGAAAAGGCTATAGAGCTTTTTACCAGTGGCTATTTAAATAAATTGCAGCCAGGTACAGTTGAATCATTGCAAAAAATACACGCCTATATTTTTGGTGATGTTTATAATTTTGCCGGGAAAATTCGAGATGTTAATATTTCTAAAGGTAATTTCCGCTTTGCCCCGGTTATGTATTTAAACGTATCTTTGGAACACATTGAAAAAATGCCTCAATCGAATTTTAATGAGATTGTAGAAAAGTATGTTGAAATGAATATAGCACATCCTTTTAGAGAAGGTAATGGCAGAAGTACAAGAATCTGGTTGGATATTATTTTAAAGAAAGAATTAAAAGTTGTTATTGATTGGAGCTTAATAGACAAAGATGATTATCTTTTGGCTATGGAACGTAGTCCAATCAAAGATGTGGAAATAAAAGTTTTATTGCAACAAGCTTTAACTATCAAGATAGAAGATGCTCAAGTTTATATGAAAGGTATCGACTATAGTTATTATTACGAAGGATATTCCTTGTACAAAACTGAAGATTTAAGAAAGTGACTATTTTTAAGGGGAAAAAGCAAATAGAAAAGAACCAGAAGCTTAAAAGGCTTCCGGTTCTTTATTTGTATCTAGCTAATTTCTGCAAAGTTGAATATAATATGAAGAAAAGAATGTATGATGAAGATAATAAATAATGTAAGCGAAATTACAAGGAGGAAAGACAATGGATTCTTTAAGCGAGAAATTCAAAAGATTAGGCATTGATAATGCAGCCGGACAAGAGGAAAGACAACAAACTGCTGGATTGGATTTACGCGGGGACCCCTTGCCGGGACCTGCTGTTAATTTTTCTCATGGGGATGTAGATGCCCATGAACCGACTCCCGGAGCATTAGATGTATTTGTTGAAGGGTATAAAAAAGGTGGTTGTGTAGCTTATACGGTTTATCGTGGCAGTGGAGATATTCGCAAAGAAGTGGCTGGGAAACTGGCTGCTTTCACAGGTGTAAAAGTCAAGCACTTTTTTCAGCACTTCGGTAAGGAATTTTTTCAACAGTTCGGTAAGCAGATTTTTCCATTGTTTGGTAAGCAATTTTTTCAATCACTTGGTAAGGAGTTTTTTCTTTTACTCGGTAAGCACTTTTTTCATAATTCTCAGTCAAACATTTCCGGATGTTTCAACCGGTAAGACTCGCCTCTGAGCGAGAAACATTTTGCATGGTGGAGGACTCGGTCGAGCATTGCAGTGGTCAGTACCGGGTCTCCCATCATCTCAGCCCATTCGGTAATTTCTTTGTTGGTGGTAAACACCAGCGAAGTTGTTTCATATGTATCACTAATAAAAGTAAAGAATTTATTTGCCTGGCTCCTTGTAATCGGGGTGTAGCCAATCTCGTCAATAATTACCAGCTGAGCTTTCTTAAGATTCTTCAGGCGGAATCCTGCACTGCGTTCTGTTTCGGATGAGTCCAAAATCTTAATCAGATTAACCATCTTCTCAAAACAGACGGTATAGCCGCTGTTAATTGCCTCAAGGCCAAGTCCTGTAGCAATCATTGTCTTTCCCAGGCCGGGAGGACCGGCTAAGACTACGTTGCCACAGGTATCAAGCCATGTTAGTTGTTTTAACTGCTCAATCTGGCTTTCGGTAATCCCGGCCTCCAGTTCTGCAGGGTCATATTCCTCAAGTACTTTCACGTTAGGCGGGAAATGGGCCGCAGTATAGTTGCGTTTGCGCCGACGTTCATTCCGTCCTTTGACCTCAGTTTCGAGAAGGTCTAAGAGGAATTCACGGTAGGACAGGCTGTTGTTCTCGGCTCTTTCCAGTATGTCAGCCAACTGCCTGGAAGAATGTTTAAGGGCAAAGGTTTCCAGTAGGGCGTTCAGTTTCTCCACGGGGATATGGTTGGTGTCAATGTTTCTGGCAATAGCTTTCTTCATGGCTGCACCTTCTCTCCGGAGGAGCAGCGGTTCTTAAATGCCTGTGCATAAAAGGATAAATCCTGCGTCTGCACATCGCTGCAGGTATAAGCATTGTCAGATAATCTGCCGTCTTTTACCAGCTGGTATGTTGTCTTGAATTGAGAGAAACAATACCGGAATTTTTCGCAGCATTGCTTAAATACGACTGCGACAAAGGCCAGTTCAGGATTCTCCTTGTTCAAAAAATCTTCAATGGCTGTCAGCTGCTGGCATATGTAACGGGGATTTTCTTTCTTTACGCCATTCACGAAATGCTGGAAATCATAGCAATTCCACTTTTTGCGCAGCCTTTCTGCTACAGCAAGCCAGGCTGTTGACGGCTGTTTGCGGTGCTCCGGCAGTTGCCGGAAGATTCCCTTGCACTCGCTCAATACATGTGTGCATAAATATTTATGGTTTTCATCATAGACAATCAGATTGTTCCTAATCGGTTTGAAATATACTGTATGGAAGCAGCAGTCACGTGGTACCGAATATTTGCAGGACTTGTATTGGATGTATGGCGTGCCACCGATTTCTGCAGCAAGAAAGCTGGAAGGCGAATTCTCGTACATAGAAGGCACAAGTGGCCTGAGAGTATCTTTCTCAATCTCGTTGAATACGTTCAGTGGTACGCAAAATGTAGCTTTGTGAATACGTTTATTCTTACGTGACAGCCAGCCTGGCATGGATTTCCAGACAGCTTCAATGTTTTCAAGCTTTCTGGCACTGAAGAAGTTCTTCTTCACAAAGCCCACAGAATTCTCAATGGGTCCTTTGCTTTCCGGATCAGCCTTGTGACATACCCAGAGCTTAAGGTCTTGCTCCGTGCAGAAATCCTCGAACACTCTGGACTTAACAACTTCGCCATAAGTTTCCGTGGTAACAAAGACCGCATCCTGGTCAATAACAAGCTCCGAAGGGCGACCGCCCAGCTTGCAAAATGCCCGGTAAATTGCCCGGCAGGCTTCTTCCGCATTGTATTTATGGTCCTGGGCCAGTACCACAAGATAGCGGCTGTATCGCAGAAGCAGACAGATAAAATGAACCGTAATCCCGGGAACAATTTCTATCTGCCCGAAGTCAATCAGTAGCTGCTGGCCTGGCGGGGTGTCAAAGACATGGTCGTAGATACGCAGTTCTTTGGGGTTTTGTTCAATCAGGCCGCTTTGTTTCAGATAATGGATATAATTGCGGAGCGTCTGCTCATTGCCCGGCAATTCACCAAAATCACCGGATTCAATGAACTTTTCTTCTAAGACATCATAAACTGAGCTCATGCATACATTTTTCTTGTCTTTGTTATTAAACAATATGGCTAAAATGGCGGATCGGAACGGTTCATGGTCAAAGGCTTTGTCTTTCTGAAGATTTTCATTAGGTGTTTTCGGAAGCACATCCATCTGAAAATATTTGCGAATGGTTGGCAGTGACGGTGGTTTAAGCCCGTTTTCAGTGTAGTGCTGATAAATCTCGGATATGGTGTACCCCTGCAGCTTTAAATCTTTAATGTCTTGCATTTGTTTTTCTTTTAGCATCGAGAATACCTCCTGTC
This sequence comes from Acidaminococcaceae bacterium, assembly GCA_022653215.1. Taxonomy (GTDB): domain Bacteria; phylum Bacillota; class Negativicutes; order Acidaminococcales; family Acidaminococcaceae; genus JALCSJ01. The sequence goes on along the minus strand of JALCSJ010000086.1, from coordinate 5,030 downwards.
ATATACTCATTAAAGTATATAACAGAGAATGGGATGCTTCCTCCTGTATTTTACTCATCATAGGTCAGCAGAAATTAAGACGCTGAAAAGAAAAAACTCCTTACCATGTCGGAGAAAAAAGTCCTTACCGAGTAGTTGAAAAAAGTGCTTACCGTACTATAGAAAAAAGTCCTTACCGTACAGTGGAAAAATCTGCTTACCGAATGACTGTAAAATCATCTTACCGCGCACAAGAAAAAGCAAGAGCTGGCCGTATTGGACAAACAGGCCAGATTGCCCCTTTACCATCCTACCGGAGAGGCACAGGTAGATTTCGGCCATGTAGCAGTCTACGATGCCTCAGGAATACTTATTGACACCTTAAAGCTTACAATGTCTTTTCCATACAGCAATAAGTCTTATTGCCAAATATTTGGCGGTGAAAACCAACAGTGCCTGTTACAGGGCATGAAAAACATTTTTATGTATATTGGAAAAGTTCCCACCAGAATTGTCTTTGATAATTTGTCTACAGCTGTTGCCCATCTGGGCAAAGGCCATGACAGGATTTTGACTGACGGATTTAAACGTTTCAAGCTTCATTATGGCTTTGAGGCTGTCTTTTGCAACGGCAATGCCGGATGGGAAAAAGGAAACGTGGAAAACAAGGTCGGTTATGAACGCCGCAACATGTTCGTTCCTGTACCTACTGTTAAAGATTTTTGCGATTTCAACAAAGAACTTTTTGTGCTCTGCGATAAAGATGCCCAGAGACCCCACTATATTAAGCATTGCCAGATAGAGGGCCTCTTTCAGGAAGAATTGCCACAGATGAATCCTTTGCCACGCACAGAATTCGATGTGTTCATGCTTGAAACAAGAACATGCGACAATTACGCTAAAATTCACTTTGATGGCAACACTTACTCAACAGCTCCGAAGTTTGCCAGGACTGAAGTATTCGTCAAAGCTACCAGCGATGCCGTGTTTATCCTGGACGGTGAATGCAGGCAGGTCATTTCTCACCCCAGGCTATATGGCAAAGGACTTGAATCCATGAACTGGCTTCCTTATCTGGAACTGATGTCCAGAAGACCGATGGCTATTAAGTACACCGACTTCTTTAACACACTGCCTGAAAACTGGAGAAAATACCTTGCTTCACAGGACATTGTTGGCAGACGCAAAGGTCTGACTGCTCTCCATGAGATGCTTAAAAAGCATGATATGGATACTGCGGAGACTGCCTTGTCCGTAGCCATAGATAATGGAGTGAAAGATGTGGACAGCATATTGGCTGCTTACCGTGCTCTTACAGCACCGACGCACAGAATGGTTCCGATGCAGCTGAAGTGTAATATTGTGCAACAGCCTAAATTCACGATAGACAATACCAAATATGACAGGTTGTTTGCTAGGGAGGTGCACAACTCATGAACCAGCAGATATATGAATGCTGCAAAGGGCTGCGTTTGAGTTCAACCTTTGCAGATAATGCCCTGCAAATGACCGGTAAAAACTGCCGGGACTATATGCTTAAGGTTTTGGTGGCAGAGCTGGAATACCGTAGCAGCAAAAGAAAAGCATTACGTGTAAAACAGGCTGGTTTTGACGTTATTAAAACCTTTGAGAACTACGATTTTGAAAAGATTGTTATTCCCAATTCAATTACCATAGATGGAATCCGAAACTTGGATTTTATGAAAAGGAAGGAAAATCTTATCCTTTATGGGAGAAACGGCACAGGAAAGACGCATATGGCTACTGCCATTGGCGTGGCCGCCTGTATGGACGGAAAGCGGGTGTTATTTTCTAAAACAGCTTCACTGGTTAACGAACTGACAGATGCTAAAAGCACCGGCAGCCTCGCCAAGCTGCTTAGAAAACTTAAAAAGCTTGATCTGCTTATCTGCGATGAATGGGGATACATACCATTTGATGCTGAAGGCTCACAACTTCTTTTTCAGGTAATTGCAGATTGCTATGAAAAAAGGAGCCTTATTATTACAACAAACATCGAATTCAGCAAGTGGAATGGCATATTTTATGATGACCAGCTGACGGCAGCTTTGATTGACCGACTGGTACACCACAGCCACTTATTGGTCTTTGACCGAGAGAGCTGGAGATTTGAGCATTCGTTAATGAAAGATTCCGGGAAAAATTAAGAACCAAAGGGTGTTACACTTTTGCATTGCATTTCGTTACACTTTTGGGTTGCAAAAAACATTAATAACGAAGCTACTAAAAACTAAACTTTTATATTAACGGTCATCAAGCTTTTATTTTTTACTGTTATGAGATTGTCCAGCTTATTTCTAAAATTTATCGAGGAGATAAGCAAATTAGAGATATTTTAACTCATGGACAGGCTGTGCCGCGTGTAGCTCTAGACCAATTCGTTCAATCTTGTTTGGTGGAAGAGATACAAATCACTAATGAAATTGAAGGTGTTCACAGTAGTCATAAAGACATTGTGGATGTTATGGAAAAGACTGCTTCTAGCAAGGTGCAGCAGAGACTGCAAGGCATTGTGCAGAAGTATAATTTACTTAGAAATAAAAACCACAATATTTCTCTGCAAAAATGTCAAGACGTACGTAAACTTTATGATGAGTTAGTAGGTGAGGAAGTAATTGCCAGCGACCCTAAGAATGTCCATAATGGCATACTTTTTCGCCGTGATAGCGTAAGTGTATATAAAGGCCGAACTGCAATTCTATGCAGCTAAATTAAAGAGTAAAAAATTGCAAGAAAAACAATATAAACTATTATATGTTTTAATACAGAATAAGCTATTTGGCACTTTGGAATTAGGTGTCAATGAGTTATGTAAAATGTTATCCATGAGCAGTGGTAGTGTACGCAAGCTTTTAACTGCAGGCAGTGAATTGATTTTAGCTAAAAACAACGAGCAGAATGGACGCAAACTGGTATATGAAGTTATTTTGGACGAACTTCTTTAAAAATTATTATCTTTATTCGCTTTTACTGCTCTAATATTGTATAATTATAATATTAGAGCTTTTGTAATTCATTTGAACGGAGGCTTTTAAATGAAAGGTATTGTGTTAGCTGGCGGCAGCGGGACCAGGCTATATCCTTTAACAATGGTGACGTCAAAGCAACTTCTGCCTATATACGATAAACCAATGGTGTACTATCCTTTATCCACCCTGATGTTGGCTGGCATAAGGGATATTTTGCTTATTTCTACACCCCATGATTTGCCCAATTTCGAGCAGCTTTTGGGGGATGGCTCACGGTACGGAATTAATCTGAGCTACAAGGTTCAGCCTTCGCCGGATGGACTGGCTCAGGCTTTTATTCTGGGTGAAGAGTTCATTGGCAAGGACAGTTGTGCCATGATTTTAGGTGATAATATTTTCTATGGTGCCGGACTGACCAAGCATTTGCAGCGTGCTGCTAAGAATAAAAGCGGCGCTACAGTGTTTGGCTACTATGTAGACGATCCTGAGCGGTTCGGTGTGGTAGAGTTTGATGAGGCAGGGAAGGCGGTTTCTTTAGAGGAAAAGCCGGACAAGCCCAAGAGTAATTACGCTGTGACCGGACTTTATTTCTACGATAACAAGGTATGCGAATATGCTAAGGCATTGCAGCCTTCTGACCGTGGTGAGCTGGAGATTACGGACCTTAATAGGGTTTATTTGGATAAGGACAATTTGAATGTGGTGACGTTAGGCCGTGGTTATGCTTGGCTGGATACGGGAACTGTGGACAGTCTACATGAGGCAGCAGAGTTCATTCAGGCCATTGAGAATAGGGCCGGTATTCAGGTGGCGGCTCTGGAAGAGATTGCTTTCTACAATGGTTGGATTAACAAGGAACAACTGTTAAAGAGTGCTAAGCAATACGGCAAGGCTCCCTATGGCAAGTATTTGCGTAAGGTGGCTGAAGGGAAGATTTTGAAGGACTAAATAATGGGCGAGGGATTGGCATGAAGGTTTTAGTTACGGGAATTAATGGCCAGCTGGGTCATGATGTTATGGCTGAGCTGGAGAAACGTCATATAGAGTGCATTGGCGCCGGTCGTCAGCAGTTTGATATTACGGACTGCGAAGCTGTGCGCGAATTTATTACAACAGTGCAACCGGATGCTGTGATTCACTGCAGCGCTTATACAGCAGTGGACAAGGCCGAAAGCAATGCAGAAGCCTGTTATCAGGCGAATGCGGTGGGACCGGAGAATATTGCCAAGGTTTGCAAAGCAATAGATGCTAAAATGGTGTATATTAGCACAGATTATGTTTTTCCGGGAACTGGTGAACAGTTCTATAAGGTAGATGATTCTACTGGACCTACCAATGTATATGGCAAGACTAAATTAGCAGGTGAGCAGGCAGTCCAAAAGCTATTGACCAAATATTTCATTGTGCGAATTTCTTGGGTCTTTGGGAAAAACGGCAATAACTTTGTGAAGACTATGCTTAGATTAGGCAAAGAAAAAGAAAAGCTGACAGTAGTGGCGGACCAAGTAGGTTCACCAACTTATACCGCTGATTTGGCACCTTTATTATGCGATATGGTGGCAACAGATAAGTATGGTGTCTATCATGCCACTAATGAAGGAGTTTGCTCTTGGGCAGAGTTTGCAGCAGAGATTATGCAGCAGGCAGGATTAGGGTGCAAGATTGTACCAATTCCAACTAGGGAGTACCCAACTCCGGCTACGCGTCCTTTAAACAGCCGCATGAGTAAGGATAAGCTTGTTAAATGTGGATTTAAACGGTTGCCAACCTGGCAGGATGCGCTGAGTAGATATTTAAAAGAGTTAGATGGTGCAGAAAAATAGATGAGGAGAGTAGCAAATGAAATTAATAAAGACAAAGCTAGATGGTGTTGTAATTTTAGAACCGGATGTGTTCGGGGATAATCGTGGCTTTTTTATGGAAAGCTGGAGTAAGCGTCGGATGGAGGCTCTGGGTCTTCACTATGATTTCGTACAAGATAATCATTCTTCATCCACAGTGAAGGGAACTTTGCGGGGCATTCATTTCCAAAAAGGTGAATGGTGCCAGGCAAAATTAGTT
>JALCSJ010000085.1 GCA_022653215.1 Acidaminococcaceae bacterium | reverse complement strand
TCAAGCGAGAGAATATGCAGAAAAAGTCAGGGAAAAGCTTTCTGCTAATCCTAATGTTACAACTACCCTTTATGACTGGATGGAAAAAGCCAATGCCATTAAGGTAAAGATTGATAACGATAAATTGAAACAAATGGGTCTTACCCGCAAAGTTGTGGCTAACTCCCTTTATGCCAACTTAAACGGTTACACTGTTTCTGAATACTACGAACGGGATCAGGCTATTGATGTAGTTTTCCGTCTGGATAAAAAAGACAGAAAATCCCTGGATGAAGTACAGAATCTTTCCATTGCTACTTCTTCCGGTGCCGTGCCTCTCTCCCAGGTAGCAGATATTTCTTATGAAAGCGAAAACAATATGATCTGGCATCGTGATTTACAGCCTACGATTACCGTAAACGGTGCTATAGGCGAAGGTGCTACCGGCAACGATGTGAGTGCTGATGTCTGGGAATCCATGAAAGACATACGCAATAATCTTCCCGCCGGTGTAAAAATTGAAGTGGGCGGTCCTCATGAAAGCAGTATTAAAGCCTTAAATTATCTTTTGAATCCTATGCCTGTTATGGCAGTGGTAATGCTGATTCTCATGATGCTGCAAATGCAGGATCTCAGAAAGCTCTTCTGCGTGCTCTGTACTGCTCCTATGTGTATTACCGGTATTGCCTTAGGTCTATTGCTCTTTAACGCTCCTATGGGCATCATGGCAGAAATCGGTTCCTTTGCTTTGATTGGTACCGTTATTCGTAACTCCATGGTTATCCTGGATCAGATTCATCTTCATATAGAAGCCGGCATGGACGACCGTACTGCCGTATTGGAATCGGCCATTGTAAGATTTAGGCCTATTATGCTGGCTGCTCTTACTACAATTTTTGGTCTGGTTCCCATGTTTGCCAGCCCTTTCTGGAATGCCTTGGCTATTGCCATGGCCTGTGGACTGACAGGTGCAACTGCTTTAACTTTGCTTTTCCTCCCAACCTTATATGCAATTGTCTATAAGATTCCGGAAAAAGCAGTTAAACAATAATAACCCCTAGCAAGAAAAAATCCGCCTTCCCCAGGCGGATTTTTTCGTTATAGCGTTTATCTTATTATGCTGCTTAAAAAGCTCTGCAGTCGTTCGTTCTTCGCATGACCAAATACTTCTTCGCTGGTACCTTTTTCCTGAACATAGCCATCGGCCATAAAAACAACCTGATCGGCCACTTCTTTGGCAAAACCCATTTCGTGAGTAACAACCACCATGGTCATATTGCCGTCGGCCAAATCCTTCATGGTTTTAAGCACTTCACCGGTTAATTCCGGGTCCAAAGAAGAAGTTGGTTCATCAAAAAGCATAATATCGGGCTGCATAGCCAGAGCTCTGGCAATAGCTACCCTCTGCTGCTGCCCGCCGGACAGCTGATTAGGATAATAATCCGCTTTGCTGGCCAGTCCAACCTTTTTCAAAAGTTCCCTTGCTTCAGGTTCTATAACGTTTTTAGGTACATGTTTCACTGTAATAGGAGCAGCCATCAAATTCTGTAAAACAGTCATATGAGGGAATAAATTAAATTGCTGAAAACACATACCCATTCTACTGCATATTTGACGGGATTTTTCTGCATTAACATATGTGCCGTTTTGCACTAAGTATTCTCCCTCGATGGAAATAGTCCCTGCATCTACAGTTTCCAACCGGTTTAAGCAACGCAGAAAAGTGCTTTTCCCCCCGCCGCTAGGTCCGATAATAGCTACCACATCACCCTTTTTCAGTTCCATATCTATACCTTTTAATACCTTTAGGGCACCAAAATTTTTCTTTAGTTGTTCTACTTTAATCATATATTCGCTCATAACGGTCCCCTATTCCTCGTATTTAGCGTAATGTTCTTCCAGACGGGCAAACACTCTGGTAACCACAAAGGTCATAATCAGATAAAACACTGCCGCAATGAAAAATGGTGTCATATCAAATTCTCTTTGGACGATAGTTCTAGCCGCCCTCAGCAAATCATTCATGGCCAAAACATAAACCAAAGAAGTATCTTTAACCAAGGTAATGGTTTCATTGCCAATAGGAGGCAGAACTCGTTTAATCATCTGAGGCACAATTATCTTCTGCATCGTTTGGGAATAAGTGAATCCAAGGGTCTTAGCCGCTTCATATTGCCCTTTGGGAATGGATTGAATCCCTGCCCTGAATATCTCTGCGAAATAAGCTGCGTAGTTCAAAACGAAAGCCAGAAGTGCTGCAGCCACGTCAGGTAATGTTATGCCGAAAGACGGCAGAGCAAAATAAACAAAAAGTAACTGGAGCATTAAAGGAGTACCCCTCATAATCCAGTTATATATTTCCACAGCCTTGTTTAAAGGTTTAATAGAAGAAATTCTGCCTATGGCCAAAAGTAAGCCTAACGGTATAGACAAAATCAGCGTCACAGCGAATATTTCCAGTGTGACCTTACAGCCGCTAGCTAAAAGCAATGACATTCTCAATATTTCATTCATATCTCCACAACCCCATTTTATCTAATATAAAGTTTATTATATCACATATTGTTAGACAAAAGCCAAATATATCTGACAAATAAAAAGAAGTGCCGCTGTACTTCCTTGTCAGGAAGCAACTAACAGCACTTCTTTGTATTTTTAGCTTATTTTACCAAGTCAGCATTAAACCATTTCATGCTGATTTTTTTAGCAGTTCCGTCTTTTTTCATTTCATCCATAGCTTTTTGGATGGTTTCCATCAAAGCAGTATCTTCTTTGCGGAAGGCAATACCATAATCCACAACAGGACCAACGGGTTTAGCATCCAGGCACACAAACTTGCCCTGTTTCTTGCCCATATAATAACGTCCCAATATTTCATCGGTAACAATAGCATCGCAACGTCCTGCTTCCATATCCATCATGGCAGCAATGCAATCAGAATATTTCTTCAGTTCCTTCAAGCTGCCCTTAAGTGCTTTATCGTTTTCCACGTTGCTTTCAGCACTGGAAGCACTCTGTACTCCTACTGTCTTGCCTTTTAAATCAGCCTGACTCTTAATAGGAGAACCGGTTGGAACAAAAATCAATTGCTTGGCAACCATATAAGGTTTGCTGAACAACATGTTTTTCTGACGCTCAGGAGTAATATCCAGACCATTCCACAGACAATCAATACGCTTACTCTTTAATTCTGCTTCCTTACTGGACCAATCAATAGGTTTAAATTCAATTTTAATGCCTAAACGCTTAGCCGCTTCTTTGGCCATATCAATATCAAATCCTACGATATTGTTGTCTTTGTCCTTGAAGCCCATTGGTGGAAAATTATCATCCAACCCCACTACGATTTTCTTCGGTGCAGCAGGTGCCGCCGGTTTTGCCGCTTCCTTCTTTTGAGTGCCGCCGCAACCTGCCATAAGACCACAAGCTACTACGGCTGATAATGCCAGACTAACTAATTTTTTCATAATTCTTCCCCCTCATCATTAATGTGTTAATTATAAGTCCCCTTACTTCGAAAGTAAACATTTATTTCATAGTATTGGCAATAAGAGCAATAAAAACAAGTTCATCACTGCCGGTATTTTTCAAGCCGTGAGTACCCCCGTCTTGGCAAAATGTTACATTGCCTGCCTCTACAGGATATTCCTTGTCCTCGTCAGTATAAGTACCCTTGCCTTTCACCACATAATAAGTTTCGTTATTACCCTGGTGAGTATGTATGGGAACCTGTGCTCCCGGCGGCAAGGTAATCTGAGCAAAAAGTTTGTTGGCTCCCCCAAAAAGCTTTTCATCGATAATATGTTCAACCGTAAAATTACCCGTTGGTTTAACTCTGGTTTCTTTCTTTTTCTCTGTAAAAATAGGCATAAACACCCCTCCTCTTAATCAGTTATGTTTAATTTAATGTCTTCGTTGTCTTTAGAAGCTTCTTCTAAAACAGTCAAAAACCTTTCCCCGTACTCTCCCAGATTTTCCTCGTTGGCAATAGCACCGGAAACTTCAATTTGCACTTTTTCATCCAGTTCGGATAAGCAATCATACAAAGCATCCAAATTTTTGCCATAATACTCAGGAAAGCCAAAAGCATCTTGCAGGAAATCCTGCAAATCCTCTTCTGTAGAAAAGTCCTCCGCGGGTATAACTATTTTTTTCATGCTCTACCACTAATCCCTTCTAATAAAGTTTTTCAAATGTATTATAATGATCACCGCAGTAATAGATATTGCCGTTATTATCAAAGACAATGCGCTTAGGTCCGCGATTTCCCTTGACATAATCAATATCACACTCGGTATATTTTGTACCTTTGTGTATGGGTAGCTTTTTTTCGGCATTGCCAAAATAATCTCCGCCTATACTTTTACCGGGAGCTACCTTGTCCAAAGTTCCTTTTTTGGGCCAGCCTAATTTTCTGGCCTCATTTTTCGTAAGATAGTTTTGGGGAAGTTTATGATATTCGTGAATGTATAGTGCTACTTGTTGTTTAGATGTATAAGAGCCATTTTTTTCGACTTTTATTACCGCATTGTTTGTTGCTTTCACCGCCGGTTGTTTTGTAGATGATTTACTTCCACAACCGCTTATTATAAATATAGCTACTAATAACAAGCCCGTCAATACACTTAATACTTTTTTCATTATTTTTTCACAGCCCTTTCTTTAAGAAAGGCGTCCTCCTGTTGCAAATCATTTTGTGCGTCAAAATCCAAAAGAGCCTGAGATGGCTTTTGCCACAAGTTGCCGGTTAAAGGTCCTCTGATACAGCTAATCCCTTTATTGGCATAATTTAGGGTTTTGGTGCCGGGGCTAAATCTGCCTTCCATGATTAGTTGAATATTGCCGGACACAGAAGTTTCCAGTCCCTTAGTTACGCTTGCCAAAATGTAATTTTGGGCTTCCTGTGGTGCTATTTTAGCAGCATCCCCATCACAGCCAACGAAAAGCTTCTTTTTTTCTTGTGCAGCAGCAAATATTCCCTGACTGCTATTGCCCGCCGGCACAAATATTACATCGGCTTTATCGTTATACATTTTTTTAGCCAGTTTTGTCAGCTTTTTTGGCTTATTGAAATTGCCAACCCATTGTTGTAAAACAATTCCTTGAGGGTTAATAGTAGTTACGCCTTTAGTATAGCCCAGAAGCATCTCCTGAAGAGCCGGTACTTTTTGAACTCCCCCTATGAACCCGACTGTTCCTGTCTGGGAAGCTGACGCTGCAACAATGCCTGCCAGATATCCCAATTCTCTGTTATTGAATTCCACTATTCTGAAATTATTTAATTTCGTAGTTTTATAGGAATCAACCAAAATATATTTGGTAGTGGAATGTTTTTTGGCATCTTCTGTCATAACATTATAAAAATTGTCGCCTATTGCTATGACAAAGTCCCATTTTTCTTTTAGCTGAGGAATATCTTCCTCCTTAGGATCGGCTTCTTTGCAAATATAAGAAGACAGCCTCAGCTCCGGCCCATAACGCATTTTGGCTGTTTCAGCACCTGCTTTGGCTTCCCCGTTAAACTGGTCGAAAGCAGGATCATTGCCATAGCAAATAAGGCCTTTTACTGCTGCCTCACCAAGGGCTGCTCCCAGCAAAACAAAGATAGCTAAAAGCACGATAAACTTTCTCCCAAACTTCTTCATTTTCTCTCCCCCTCGTTTTTATGTTCTTCAACCATATATTTACTTGTTTTATAAACTTTGGCTAAACCTGAAACACAAAGGATACCCATGGCAATAGCCGCCGCATCAATACAAGTTTCCAGAAAAGTCTGCATACCCATAACAAAATCGTTGAGAATAAAATAATTCATAGCCCGATACAAAGGCAATCCTGGTACCAGCGGCAAAAACCCCGGTACGGAAAATACGGTTACAGGTTCTTTATATCGTCTGGCAAAGATTTCGCTGCAAACAGATAAACCCACTGTTCCGGCAAAATTGCTAGTCATGGAACTTAGCTCCAAAGTTTCCATTAAATAAATGTATATAGCAAAACCCACCGCTCCTACGATCCCGGCCTGAAAGATTATTTTTCTCGGCGAATTAAACAAAACGGCAAAAGCTAGGGTAGCTACAAAAGCCGCAAAAATTTTAATCAGCATTGATTTCTCCTACTTATATATAGTACCTAAAACAGCAGCAATACCTATAACAATACCGCTTACCAGGAATACTGCTTCTCCTGCCCTGCTATTGCCGCTAATCAAATCTCCGGCAATATAATCTCTTAGTCCATTAGTAAAAGCCATCCCCGGTAAATACGGCATAATAGCTCCTGCAATGGTTAATTCCATATTGACATTAGGAAATAATTTTCTGGCTAAAATCGTAACTACGGAAATAAACGCTCCGGCCAGTGTTGTAGACCAAAAACTGCTTGGTTTAAAAGGACTTAGCAATTTTATAATCCACATGGAAATGGCAGAACCGGCAAATGCCGCAATAAATTCTTTCACACCGCCCCCCAGCATTACGGCAAAACCACCACCGCCAAAGCCGGCACTGATAATATCAATATAGATAGGGCGAGCCCGTCTTGTTAGTTTCTCCTGAAGAATAGCCATGGTTTCCGTAAAATTATAAGGCCAGGTCTTTAGTCCAAAAGAAATATCATTTATTTCGCTGACCAGGGACAAATTCACACCCCGGTCCGTAACTCTCGCCATGTAGCAATTCCCTTTTAAAGATTCATCACTAATGATAATAGCAGAAGGAGTACAAAAGGCAGATACGTCTCTCATACCACGCATAGCACAAATACGCAGCATGGTGTCTTCAACCCGATAAGTTTCCGCACCATTGCATAATAAAATCTTACCTGAGGTAATAGCAATTTCCATAACTTCATTTTTCGTCATGGACTTAATCATTCCTTCAACCACTGCCCTGTCTCCTTTCTTTATTCGTTAGTAAATATATCAGACAAAGCTGCCCTGAATTTATTAGCTCCACCCATAGAAGGGTGAGGCACTGCCTGGCAGCTGATGCCAAATTTTTCTAAAGTATCGGCGCTTTTGCGCCCAATAGCAATAATTTGCATATGGGGCACCAGACTCATGAGCTTTTGGGCATATTCAATACCTGTTTCCAATTCCTCACGGTTCGGTGTTCTGTTGGTTAGAATACCACTTTCTTTAAAGGGATGAAAGGGAAAAATATTCCACAATATTGTCTGAAAAGGTGCCAGATGATGCTGGGCCAGACATCCCCACATAATAGTAGCCGTTGGTTCATTAAAGCCTTCTGCCTTTTGTTTCGCATTTAGAAGATGGCTTTGAGGATTGCTCGTCCTTTGATAATGCCATTCACCCAGCACAACCTGGGGACGCACCATAGGATGATGTCCCAGCAAAATTCTCTCGCTGGTCATAGCCATACCAGAAAAATGTCCTCCCTGATAACCCAGGCCTTCTGCAATAAACAAATACCTGGCATTTTTCCTTAAAGTTAAATATCTAAGTAAGTTTTCCCGGCGAATTTCAGGTGCCTCAATGCTTATATCACAACTGGGGTCATAATCAGCCCAGGGATTAAAGCTTATCTTACTATGATAATTTTGTAAAGATGCTAAAAATTTTTCCATTATTCCAGACACTCCATAATTTCTTCCCATTGATTCATAAGTCCATCAATTGTTTTCTTATATTCATTATATTCCTGAGCCATTTTGCTACTTGTTGCCAAGTCCTGCTGATTAGCCGGATCACTGATTTTTTTCTCTAAAACTTTCAGCATCGCTTCCTGCTCACGAATATTTAACTCCACCTTAGGCAAAAGTTTAGCAGCTTCTTCCGGGCTATAGCGATGTTCTTTGCTTTGATGGGCTGTTTCTGTTGTTATTGCTTTTTCCCGTTCAGGTTTTTTAGTTTCTTTCACAGGTTCCGGCGGCAGTTCTTTTTTTACTTTTTCCCGTTCTGCCAAATAAAAATCATAATTACCTTTATAATCTACAATATGTCCATTTTCGATAGCCCAAATTCGCTGAGCCACTTCATTAACCAAGTAACGGTCATGGCTTACCAAAAGAACGGTACCTTCAAAAGTTTCCAAGGCTGCTTCCACAGTTTCTTTAGCTGCAATATCCAAATGGTTGGTAGGTTCATCCAAAAGCAAACAATTGGCACCATCCAATACTAATTTTAATAAAACCAGCCGAGCCTTTTGTCCTCCTGACAAAGTACCTATTTCTTTAAAGACATCTTCTCCGTGAAAAAGCATGCCTCCTAAAAGCTTTCTGGTTTGTTCATCGGTAAAACCGTATTCCGTCAAGAAATTATCCATAATAGTCTGCTTAGCATTGAGGCGTTCATAACTTTGAGAAAAATAGCCAATCTGTACTCTATTACCAATTTTCGCAGTTCCTGCCAAGGGCGGAATTTCTTGCAGAATAGTTTTTAAAAGTGTTGTTTTGCCGCTGCCATTAGGTCCCAGAATAGCAACCTTTTCCCCCCGCATTAAAGTTACATTTATATTATCTAAAATAGTATGGGTGCCATATCCTGCCGCCAAATCATCCAGAATGATAACTCTTTCTGCAGACTCAGTTGCCTTAGGCAACCGCAAAGTAAATTCTTCATTCACTACCGGTGCGTCAATTCTCTCCAGGCGATTCAGCTGAGACTGACGGCCTCTGGCCATTTTACTTTTAATACCGGCTTTAAAACGCCGTATATAGGCCTCAGTTTTGGCAATATATTCTTGTTGAGCATCATAAGCTCTGGTTTCGGTTAAAGTCTGAAGGTCTTTTTGTTCCAGATAGCGAGAGTAATTGCCATTAAATTGCTGAAGGCGGCCTCCCTCCATTTCCAAAATCGTTTCTACTACATTATCCAAAAAGGCTCTATCATGGCTGACAATAAGTAAACCACCCTTGAATTCCCGCAGATATTTTTCCAGCCATTCCGTCATATCTATGTCCAAATGATTAGTTGGTTCATCCAAAATCAATAAATCCGGAGAATTTACCAAAGCACCTGCCAGCATCAGTCTTGTTTTTTGACCGCCGGACAGTTCCTGAATGTTTTTCTTCCAAGTCTCTTCCGGATAACCCAAGCCAATCAGTACCCGTTTAATATTCGCCTCATAGTTATATCCGTCTAGATGTTCATAGCGTGCAGAAGTTTTAGCATAGGAAGCCAGAATTTCCTCTAACTCCTTACC
>JALCSJ010000084.1 GCA_022653215.1 Acidaminococcaceae bacterium | reverse complement strand
CAAATCCTGAACCTTAACTTCCAGGACATTAGCCATAACATCCAGAAATCTTCCTGTACCTGCGGCACATTTATCATTCATTTGGAAATTAACCATATTGCCATTTTCAATGTGGAGAACTTTTACGTCTTGTCCTCCTATATCAATAACAGTATGAACTTTGGGGAAAAGGAAGTATGCTCCTCTAGCATGACATGACAATTCGCTCATTTGTTTATCGGCAATGCCTTCCAAAGAGTTTCTGCCATAGCCTGTAGCCAAAGTGAAATTCATATCTTCTCTTTTCATTTTTGCATCTACCAGCACATCATTAATGGCGCGGTCAGGGCCGGAAGTTCCGGCCCCCACGTCGATTAAGGATTTGCCTATTATTTCTTTTCCGTCTTTTAGTATTATGCACTTAGACGCAGTAGAACCTACGTCTATACCTAGAGTATAAATGGCCATCCTTTTAACTCCTTATTTCTTTACGAAAGTATCAAATTCTTTTATTGCTCTGGGCAATAACATTTGATGGAAGGGGCAAATGGATTTAGGATTTTGGTAAGCTGCTTCAGTAAATGCTTCAACATAACCACGCATCTTGTCCATATCCACGATTTCATCTACCATGCCGGTAAATGCGCAATATTTAGGACGAGATTTAGTATGGAAATCTTGGATTAATTTGTTCATCTTATCAATAGTCGGTTGTAAATCCTTATTTGCTGCCTTGTCTTTATGCAATCTACGAGAGTACATAGCAGTTGCTGCTGTTTCTCCGTTCATTACATAGATTTCTGTAGCTGCAGTACCAATGGAGAATACGTTCTCATCATTAGCTTGAGGTCCGCCCAATACATAGTGAGCAGCTGCAGTACCTTTTCTCAAGGTGATTTCGAATTGAGGAACATGAGATGTTTGGATGGAGTAAATCAAAGATTGACCTAATCCTAACAATTCTGCCTTTTCAGCATCATCGCCTACATCAATACCGGTAGTATCTTGTACCCAAACAATAGGAACTCTGTCTCTAGCGCACAAGGTAACAAATTCATTCATCTTCATTAAGCCTTGACGATAAAGTTTGCCGCCCATGCCTACAGCACCTTGTTTGTATTCAGGATAGTTCAGGAGCAGGCCTTGGAAGTTAGCTACAACGCCAACCAAGAGACCATTTACCTTAGCAATACCTGTAATCATTTCAGGACCGTAGCCCTTTTTGTATTCTTTCAATTCACTGTTATCAAAGAGACGGCCCAGAACGCTGTACATATCATAAGCTCTCTTGTCATTCATAGGAACGATAGTATACAAATCTTCAGCAGGCAAAGCCGGTTTCTTAGGCTCGTCCACTCTGAAGAACTCTAAATCATAGCTGGGAAGCATCTTAATATACTTCTTGATACCATTAAGAACGCCCTCTTCTTCTTCGTAAACTTCACGGAAGAAGCCTGTTTCACCATAGTGAATAGAAACAGAACCAGGAGGATTTTGCTTGCCGGATTTAGCTACCATGTCAGCAATTTGTTCAGCGCCTTCTTGGTCAATATAGCCTTTAGGATTCATGCCGCCCAAAATGCCGGCACCGCCTACAGCCATGTTAGCATCTTTGTGAGCGATTAAAACCGTAGGACTGATGCTGTGATAGCCACCGCCTGCAGGGTTGGTACCATAAATACCAACTATAACAGGAATACCTAATTGGTTCAATTCAGCATTTCTGAAGAAAGGTGTGCCGCCCCCACGACGGTTAGGATATACCTTGTCTTGGTCATCGAACTTAACACCACTGCAGTTCAGAACATATACCAGAGGAATACCTAATAACTTAGCAGTATCAGAACCTCTCAGCAAGTTTTCAGCCTGGCCGGGAACCCATGCTCCGGCTAATTTCTTGTTATCAGAAGCAATAACTACAGCCCATTTGCCACTGATTTTGCCCAAACCTTTAATAACTCCGGTAGAACCGTTAGCGTTATTTTGAGGATTGAAAATGCTGTTCAAAGGTCTCCAAGTTCCCTTTTCAACCAATCTGTCAATACGTTGCAAAGCAGTCATTTGACCGGCAGCGTTTAATGACTCATCAGAACGGCCTGCTGCTTCAGCAGCTTTAGTCAGTTCATGAATTTCGTCTTCAACTTTCTTCAGTTCAGCTACGTTCTCCGGATTTTCCTTCTTTAAAGCCTTACCAATTTGAGGTAAGTTTTGAAAATATTTCGGCATAGAATAGTTGCCCATGAAAAAGCCTCCTTAGTTAATTGTTATTTTGCTCCCTCAACGGGCACTTTAATAAATACTTGACCGGGATCAATTTCTTCTCTGATCAATTTGATTACTTCCGGATCCGGAGCTTCCAACTTAACTGCCTTGGAAACATCAATATCAAATCCGGTATTTTCTTCTACCATTTCAGGAGAAGAAGTTGGATAATATCCAGCTAAATACATACGTTTAGTATCTTTATCAAACTTCAAGATACCTAAATCAGTTACAACCATAATTGGGCCTCTGTTACCCGGCAGCCCTGCTCTTTCACGGCCCCCAGGGCCATCCATCCAGCCTGCACTGGTAACATAGTCAATCTTCTTCATGAAACGGCGTTTTTCATGCTGCATCATGATAATAGTGTTAGAATAAGTAGCTATGCCGTTAGCACCGCCGGAACCGGTAAATCTTGTTTTCGGATGATTGTAGTCACCGATAGAAGTGGAGTTTACGTTGCCATAAGGGTCGATTTGTGCGCCGCCGATAAAAGCAACCAATCTGTCACTGTCATGTAACCATTCATTGGTTTCGAAACCAATGAAACGGATATTAGGCCACTGCACACCGCAATGAGCCATAAAACGGTCATCACCTACGCTGCGGGGAACTTCGATAGGAGCACAATCCATTAAGCCGCTCTCTACGATAATATTGCATTTAGGAGCATAAACTCTCTTTGCTACGGAAGCACCAATCAAAGGAAGGCCTGTACCAACAATAACTACTTGGCCATTTTTAATTTGCTTGGCAATGGTAATTGCCTGCATTTCTTTATTAGTATACTTAGTGTAATCTGACATTATTTTTGTGCCTCCTTCGTCATATCTTTGGCATAACCCAAGCCCGGAACTACTTTCAAACCAATAAGGCGGGTAGCACCCAATTTGTTCAAATAAGCATCATGATCGGGAAGATCAAATACCCATTTCTTCATATAGGCATCAAATGCTTCGTCAGTCTTGCTGGCCACATCATATTCTTTCATCAGGGCAGCATCATAATCATAATAGCCATAGCATTGGCTGGGATGAGCACCATAAGGCACATGAACCACGGCATCTACGCAGAAACCGGGAATAGAAGTCAAAGTAGGATCTTTTCTGATTTCTTCATCGCTTACTAATTCTTCGCAAGTAACAATGGTCTTTTTGCCGGCAACAGCAATATCAACATCATGGAATTCATCACCCAAGATGATGCTGGTACCATCAAAAGAAGCCTTTTGTACATGAATAATAGATACATCAATTTGAGGAACAGGCAAAGCAACAACTTTTTCGCCCTTCTTAAAAGGATTGTCTACATAAACGAATTTATCATCAGGAACCTTTTCCAGAGTCTTACGAACTTCCTTGCTAATACCCCATTTGTCTACAAGGTCTGTGCCCTGCATCAACTTAACAGGCAAGAAAGGCAGTCCCAAAGAAGCTGCATGCAGCATTAACATAACTGCATCTTGGGAGTAATCCTCCATGATTAGTTCTCCAGTTTCATATTTATGTCTGAATCTCCTGGAAACATTGGTGAAACCTGAGTTTGCTGTATAGCAGTTAGTATATGCTTTGACGCGGTTTTCACCAATCAGCATATCCCAGTCACCGCCGGCAGGGCCACCTTCGCCCACGAAATCTTTTAAGCCTTGACGCAAAATTTCATAAACAGCTGCGTAAGGTTTTCTGTTAGTGGTAAATCCACCTAATACGATGTGATCGCCATTTTTCACATACTTAGAAATAGCCTCTGACATTGTGCATACTTTACTCAAAACAAAAACCTCCTCCTATATTTTATTTAATGGAACAGCCAAAAAATACTAAAAATTTCTCTGTATGTCCTCCCTTTTCATTATTTCTAAGCTTTCCCATATTACTGTTCTTATTATAACATAGATAAGTTTTTTTTTAAACGGATATTATACTGTATACGTTCTGAAATTGGATAGAAAAAAGGCACAATTTAATAATGAATAACATCCTTTAATGACTTTATTTTGGCAATAATCGGTTTTGCAGCTGTTGAAGTGAAAAATTCGTATGTACTATTGGGTACTTCGCCTTTAATCTCTTCAATTCTACCGTTTTTAATCTTTTCTCGTATTTTCGAGGCACTAATTGGCCCATCCAAGCCTTTTTTCCTTGTGATTATTGTATACAAAATACTTTCCTTGTACAATTCTTTTTCCATGACTTCATTATAGATGGCGGTAACCTGACTGAAAGGTTCTTCCCCCACAAAACGATGATTTATTTCCAAGGCTGCCGCTATTTTACAGAAAATCTTTACATCCAGTTCAGCTTGAGATTCAATTACTAATTTATCATCTTTTAAAAAATAAGAGGGAAAAGTTGCAGAAGATATTATGTAATTACCGGTAGGATGATAAATTAAGTTTTTAAATTGAGCAGATCCTTTTTTAACTAAATCATATCTAACATTAAAAGGAATAGGAGAGGCTTCTTCCGACACTACAAAAACATGAACATAATCACAGGCCTCAGAAGCTTGCTGCAGTAAATACTGATGTCCCAGGGTAAAAGGATTGGCATTCATAACTACTGCTCCTATTTTGCTGCCCTGCTTTTTTTCTGCTGCCAGAGATGCCAGATAATTTTGGAAGCCGTTTTTCCTGTTCTCCATAAAGACCAGTCTGTCATCCACTCTGGCAATTTCGTAAAATCCTACATCCGCAAAAAATTTGGCTGTATTAATTTTCGTGTAAATGAACAATTCCAAATTTCCCCGGCTATACTCATACTCAATTAAATTGCTAATAACAGAATTAAGCAAACCTTCCCCTTGATGATTGTGGTCTACTGCAAAACACCTAAGGGTATTTTTAAAACAAGAACCTGTGGCCACTAAATTGTAATCAGCATCAAACATGCCAACTGTATAGTCCAGGTTCTTGTCTCTTTCTATATTCTCTTGTTGCAGAAGTTTATCTACCTGTTCCATACCTCTGGTATCAGTTGGATAAATCCTACTAATTTCATAATCACTCATGCTGCTCTCCCTGATTGTTATTTTGTCTTTCTACCCAGCCTTCTGCCGCCAAGCGTAGCTCCATCGGCTCATTTTTTAAATTGCCGTCCTGAACTCTGCGGAGCAAAACAGGCAGAATACTGGCCAGCTGTTTTTTATCTGTTACAACTGTGCTTAAATCATCACCATTAATATTTAAATCAGTTGTATGAACAGGCATTTTATAAGCCATTTTCACCAAACGTTTACCATACATTTGTGCAGAAATCAGTTCCTGTTCAGTAGCTTCCGTAGCAGAAGCATCTGCTACACAAAGAGCCGTTAACTGCTTGAAAGCTTCAGCCATATCTTTATTCAGCCGAAACTCCCCATCTCTGGCTGCTTGACGTAACCAGCGCCAGGTTACTTCATCCGGTCTGTCTATGTTAGTACCAAAGCGCATGTGATTACGTACCAGCCAAGTTACGGTTTTTACAAATTCACCGGAATAACGTAATCTGTTAAGAATTTTTTGGGCCATTTGCGCGCCCACAACTTCATGTCCATAATCAGTAGGCGCCCCATCCTTATAGCCTCGTACCCCTTCCTGTCCTTTGGCAATATCGTGCAGTAAGATCGCCCAGCTTACTGCCAGACTTCTATCCCCGTTAGACAAGGCCGCAAGAGTGTGCTGCCAAACATCATATTGGTGAAAAGCAGGATTTTGCTCTACTCCCACTAAAGCGGAGAGTTCCGGCAAAATAGGAATTTCTTCTTCTGTTTTATTTATTCTAAAGCGACAACTTTCCCCGGCCAAGCCTGTTTCTACCATAAGTTTCATACCTTTATCGGCATAGGCTCCGCATAACAATTTATCAAGTTCTACCCTTACTCTTTCCAAGGAAAGACCATTAACACGTTTTAAATTGTTCTTTATAGCTTTAGGAATATTTACGTCACAGGAAAAACCTAATTGAGCCACAAAACGACAGGCTCTGAACATTCTCAGAGCATCTTCTTCGAATCTTTTATCTGCATTGCCCACCGTACGCAGCACTTTATGGTTTAAGTCTTCCATGCCACTGTATTCATCAGTTAAATTGCCGTCAATATCTACTGCCATGGCATTAATAGTAAAATCACGACGTCCCAGGTCTTCTTCCAAAGTATCGCAATACCAGACCTGAGCAGGACGATGAGCATCCCGTCCATAAGTTTCGTTACGATAAGAAGCTATTTCTACTGATTTTTTGCCAATAAGAACTATGACTACGCCAAAGTTTTGTCCCAATTGACTCACTATACCGTAATCTTTCTTTTCGGCCAGAAGTTTTATTTCATCAGGTCGGGCATTGGTAACAATATCATAATCATCCGGCACCTTACCCAGGAAAAGATCCCGGACCGCACCGCCCACCATATAAGCCTCAAAATCACTTTCCAGCAACATATTCATTGCTGCCTTCACATAATCAGGTAATGTTAGTTTCATAATCCCATCCCCTTTCTCAGTGTTCATTGGTTAATATCGTGAAAACTTCTGCACCCATAGCCGGGTCTTCTTCAACTTGTATTTGGCAGGAAAATTCCCTTTCCATATCTTTCACGCAATAAGTGCGGCACCACTGAGCTACAGTAGGATGAGCGCTTATTAAAAGGCTTTTGTCCAAATGGCCTGTAAGGAAAATATTTCTGAGGTGCCTGCGGATTTCTACGCAAACAGTCTCGGGAGACTGTACTCTGCCGCTACCCTGACAAAAAGGACATGGACTGTAAAGAACCGTAGAAATATTTTGTCTGGCTTTACGTCTGGTTATTTCTACCAAATTAAGGGCTGTAATATCCTGTACCTTTGGTTTCATTTTATCATCAACCAGGTTTTCCCGCAAAGTTTTTAGTAATTCTTCCTGTTCTTCCGTAGTTCCCATATCAATGAAATCAACTACAATAATACCTCCGATATCCCGGAGACGCAGCTGTCTGGCTATTTCCACAGCAGCTTCTTTATTGATTTTCATGATAGTTTCTTCCAGATTTCTGCCTCCGTGGTCTTTGCCGCTATTTACATCCACCACTGTCATAGCTTCTGTATGATCAAATACTAAAGACCCGCCCCCCGGCAGTTCCACCTGCCTGTCAGAAATAGAAGCAATCTGTCCGTCTAATTTATATCTATGGAAAATATCTTCTTTTTTGTCGTAATACACAACATCAATATCAGGCAGATCCATATCATGTAACAGGTCTTGTACTCTTTGACAGGTATCGTTGTCATCAATGACAATCTTATGAACATCTTCTGTAATATAGTCCCTGACAATTCGTACAGAAAGATCCAGTTCACGGTAAAGTAAAGACGGAGCTTTAGCCCTTCTGCTCTTTTTTTCCAGCACATGCCAGTCTTTCAGGAGAGAATTAATATCCGCCAAGATATCTTCCTCTGTGGCACTTTCTGCTGCTGTACGGATTACCAGACCAATCTGGGCCGGTTTATATTCCTCCACAAATTTTCTGATTCTGTTGCGCACTGATTTAGGTGCTATATTTTTGGAAAGAGCCACCTTATTTTCATAAGGCGTCAGTACTACATAACGCCCCGGCAAAGTAATATTTCTTGTTACAGCCGGACCTTTTGTACTTCTGGCATCTTTAGTAACCTGAACCAAAACACTGGCTCCCTGGGTTACTTTTCCCTTATCTCCCAGATATAAAAAGCCATTGGGTCCCTGTCCCAAATCCACAAAGGCAGCCTGGAGACTTTTTACCACATTGGATATACGTCCCTTGAAAATACTACTGACCAGATGCTGCTCGCTGTTTCTTTCTATGACAAAATCTATCAGACGATGATTGTTCACCACCGCCATTCTTGTTTCCTCCGGTCGGCAACTAATATAAATAGAACTCATAGTTGACTCCTTCTTCCTACTTATTGCGCCTTGCTGAGCAAAGGTCTTTTATGACCTAAATCGTTGAGTCCATACAAAGCAACACGCCTAATATCCGCCGCTTCATAAACAATTGGCACATGGAATTGATCTTTCAGTACCAAAAGGAGTTCTGCAGCTTTCATGCTTCCTTTTAAAGTTATCTTACAGGAAAATTTTAATTCCAGAACATTATCTGCATATTTTCCCGAAACAACAGGAATAAAATTTTTCACATCAATTTCTTTAGTCTTACCATGACTTTTAGGAATCGGTTTAGCAAAAATCACCTGAGCCGCTATATTAAAAGCATGAATTCCATCGGATGGATCTGCCAAGCAGGGAACCTTCACTACGTACTCCGCTCCTGCAGCACTGGCCATAAGCTTCGGGGCCTTTTTCTCCACCATGTCTCCGTCTTTAATATGTATGCCCATAGGTAAAGCTTTGCTCAGCTGAGCCATAGCTTTAGCCAGTTCCATATCTTCCGTTAATTCTATTTCCACAAATTCACAGTCACTGGTGATGCCCACTCCTAAAGCAGAAGCCAGAGAGAATTTCATATGAGGATTGTAGCCCTGAGAATATGCCACCGGAAGCTTGGCCCGCCTAATGGCCTTTTCCAGGGTAGCCTGATATTCCAAATGGGAAATGAAACGGATACCGGATTCTTTAGTTATCTGTAATCGTAATTTCATTTGGCACTGTCATCCTTCCAGTCAATAATCTTCATATCTAAATTCTGACAGATTCCACAGCCTGTACAGGTGCTTCTCCGGCAGTCATGGGTAAGTTCAGCCCGTTGTGATTTTTCGTACTCTCTCCATAAAAAGCTTCTTTCTACGCCGGGGCTTACATGTTCCCAGGGAAACACTTCATCTTTTTCCCTTACTCTGGCATTATAAAAACTCATATCCAGACCAGCTTCTGCAAAAGCTTTTTCCCAACGTTCAAAAGAAAAACCTTCACTCCATCCATGAAATCTTGCTCCCATTTGCCAAGCAAGGTACAGGGCCTTACCACAGTGTCTGTCTCCTCTGGCAAAAACACCTTCAATTAAGCTTGTGGTAGAATCATGATACTGGTAATTAATGTTTTTAACATTTATGTGGTTTTTCAGCAGCATATGTTTCCTATCAAATTCAGCTTTGGTATTTTGTCCCACCCACTGAAAAGGAGTATAGGGTTTTGGTACGAAATTAGAAACGCTG
>JALCSJ010000083.1 GCA_022653215.1 Acidaminococcaceae bacterium | reverse complement strand
GCTGATAATATTGGCAGGAGCATCCGCAGGTTGGCTAATTTGCTACGCTGCTGAGCCGTAAACGAAGTGGATATCGGTTCGCAGCACCTATAGCGGACTGATATCCACATGAGTCGGCGATAGTAGCGAGCAAATTCACAACATGCGGAAAAGCGACTGACAAATTATCAGCCAGCTCTTACTATATATCTCTTAACTTATTCTTTATTACTTTGTACCTTAACTATTACCACTTCCGGTGCGGGACCCAGGCGAATGGGAACGCCCCAGAGACCGTAGCCGCAGGACACAGTAGCCAGCATATGATTGAACATTTTACTGCCATAATCAAGAAGATACATACGCTTAGTCAATTCGCGATTAGGGTAGAACTGCCCGGCATGGGTATGACCGGCAAAATATAGATCATATCCTTTGTCCGCTGCCTTTTGAATGCTCCGTGGCTGGTGTTCCATAAAAATGTCCAGTTTATCTTTAGCGGCCGCCTCAAAATTATATGAATTTTGACTGCGCATAAAATCGTCCAAACCAGTGATAGCAATATGCTCTCCAATATTGATGCTTTCATTATTTATAAAGTGCACCCCTACTTTTTCCAGTGCTTCATTTTCTTGGTCGGCAGTACCTCGCATTACATCGTGATTACCATAAACTGCATATACGCCTAAAGGTGCTTGGAGCTTAGTAAAAGTCTCCAGGCTTTTTTCTTTTTCTACAAAGGCCAGATTCCCGTCTACTATATCCCCGCCTATTAAAACCAAATCAGGATGAGCTTCATTAATCATATTAACCATGCTCATAGCGGAATCATAACCATACAATGCTCCCAGATGAATGTCTGACACAAAAGCAATAGTAAATGGTCTTGCAATTTTCTTATCAGTAACGTATGTTTCTTCTCGGTAAACCCTATGCCCAGCCCGCCACCAGCCTACTGCAATCAGCAGAATAATAAAGCATAGGCCAAATTTGGGCACATAATGAACCAATTGATCAAAACCGCCGATTTTACCGACTAGCCAGGTCAAAGCAAAAATCACTAAAAGAATAACTGAATAGTAAAAATAAGCAAACCACAAACCGCTAACCCAGGCCAGGCCCCTGATAATAGGTCTAGGCAAGGCATTAACATAACCGTTGGTCAAGCTGAAAATAATAGGAGGCAAAATAAAAAACACCAGTGTCCATGTTTTAGTCAAATCGGCAAAAGCAGTCCTGTACATAAACCACTGACCGGTGGATACTACAACGCCCAAACACATTAATACTATAAAAAAATTACGCATTATTTATCTCCTGACTTTTAATTGTATCGGTTATATTCTAGCATGTGAAGCTTACTTCAAGTCAAGATTTTTCACAAAAACTTCTAAATAAAAAAAGCTGTAACACAATAAATTTGTTATTGTGTTACAGCATCTTCTTTTTCTCATTTCCTATTCGTTTTTGTAAATAGAAAGTTCAACATAATCAGGTCTGAAATAGAAGAATTCTCCCTGATCAATCTTGTACCCATCGGAAGCAACGGTTGCTTCTTCAATAGCCACAGGATACTGTTCGAAGTTATAAGCCGTAGTATAAGCAGCAGGCGCATCGTCAGCTCCTAAAAGAGACTTATCGAATTTACGATCGCTGCCCTTGAAAATTCTGATAGCCGCAATAATATCGTTCTTGAACAATACGGCAAACTTGTGAGAATCATAGTTCCAACGCTCTGTACCATTTTCTTGAACAATACTGGTTGGTTCCTTATACAGACCTTTCAAATTATCTTTGGTCATGCCCAGGTAAATACCACCCATAGACTCATTATAAGCCGGCTGCAGAGAACGGCGCAATAAAGTCATTCCGTCAATGACTAAATATTGATGAGACTTGTTGCCCAATACTTCCAGCTTAATATTTCTTGGCACATTATTCTCATTAATGGTAAAGGTTCCTGTTCTGGGATAGCCAAAAGTGCAGTCGTTCATGCCGGTAACCGGATTGCCATTAAGAGAATCTCCCTCAATAGTCATGGCAAATTCACCTTTTGTAGTATACCAATCGCCAACTGCCGGTTCCAGCCAGGCAGCAGCATTGTAATCGTTCTGGTCTTCTGCGGCAAAGCAGCCCACAGGTAAAGCCACGAGCATCATTAAACATACTGTAATAAATCCTAAAAACTTTTTCAAAATAATTATCTCCCTCTATAAAATACTGGTTGCAAAAGATAATTATACACTTTTAATCACAATAAAACAACATACTGTATACTTTTATTTTTGATGTTTTTCTAACCATTTCACTGCATAGGAACAGGTGGCTGTATATTTTTCTCCGTCCTTGGCAATATCTGCCAAAGCAGCACGAACCAGTTTATCTGCCATGCCCTGACCCCGCAGGGAGTCATCCACAAAAGTATGGTCGATATTTACCACTCCCGGAGCTGTTGCCGGGAAAGTAATTTCTGCGATTAATTTTCCTTCCTGATTTTCCATGTACACTCTGCCTTTTTCATGCTTGAATTCCATAATACCGCCTCCTGATAAATATTTTATGTGATTTTGCACTAAACCTTCAATCAAATAGTACTATTTTTTCAAAAATAAAGCAATCTTACACATGAATGCAAATTTTCCTTATTCGTTTTACACCTTTTCAAGAACTTTTACTATCTCGTTTTTACACCTTTTCAAGATATTTATATTTTTCTCTGACTAATAAAAATATAGTTGACAAACTATACCTGTTTCGTATAAAATTAGCAAGTAACATTTTGGGGGCATAGCTCAGCTGGGAGAGCGCTTGCATGGCATGCAAGAGGTCGGGAGTTCGATTCTCCCTGTCTCCACCAATTCTAATTATAGCAAAACGCCAGGTCTTAGGACTTGGCGTTTTTTGTTGCTTTACACATACTCTTTCCCCTTTTCTCTATTTGTTATATAATCAACATAAAGAGGTGATTTTATGTCTATTCAAAAAATTCAGCAAGAAATTAATGATATTGGCACTGCCCAAAGTTTTACCATTATCGGTGACCCGGGTTGTGAAGGACTTGGTACTACCATGATGGAAGTTTATGCTCATGCCTTGGCCATCAGTGCTTCCACTAAGTTCACTTTGGTGGTAGGAGATTTCGTGCCTCAGGGCACTGACCGTTTTTACCGTGATGTAACAGAACTGACTAATATTATTGCCCAAAATCCCGTTTATGCTTTGCGGGGCAATCACGATACCGGTGAATATGATGCCCATTTTGGCAGACATAATTATGCTCTCATTGGTAAATATTTTACTGTGGTAGTTTTAGATAATGCCCTGCGCAAATTTGAACCGGAGGGTTTGGCACTGTTGCAGAAAGTATTGGCTAGACCTGATGTTGTTAACGTAGTCGTGGCTTTTCATATTCCTTTGCCCAATCATTATACAAAAAATTCCGTAAGTCAGGAAGAATTTGCCAAGTTGCAGGCAGCCTACCATGACCATAAAGATAAGATTGCCTATTTCATTTGCGGTCATGTACATTCCCGCTTTATTGACACAGTAGATGATAAAACATTTATCTGTACAGGCGGAGGCGGAGCCATGATTGAAGACGTTTCTGCCGATATTCGGGCCGCAGACGTTAACTACCATGTAGTACGCTTTACTTATGCTAATAACCAATTGGCTTATAAAATCATTGACTTAAATCATACTATGTACAGCAAAGAAAATACTGACACTATTATGCGCAGCAAACTCTATGATACAGTAAAAGACGAACTCCTTGCTCATCTGAAATACTTAATGTTTGCCGAAAGAGCTCAGCGGCGCGGGTATACTAAGGTGGCAAACCTGTTCCGTGCTTTGGGAGAATCTGAGTATCGTCATGCCAGGAATTTCTATGCAATATATGACAGAGCCAAACCTTTCTCGAAAACTATTGCTGATTTTATTCCTTTGGAAGATTTTGAGTATCAGCGCCAATATAAAATGCTCCGTGATCATGCCCAAGAAAAGGAACTGCCCTTAACCGAGCAGGCCTATAGTGCTGCTGCCGCAGCAGAAAAAGAGCATGCCGCACTTTTAAGACAAGCAGCTGATATGGATACTTTTGAAGCAACTACTTTTTACGTTTGTCCCGTTTGCGGCTATCTGATGACAGATAAAAAAGACCGCTGTCCCGTTTGCGGTGTTCCCGCCAGGGACTTTGAAATCTTCACACCGGTACCGGCCAGCCCTGCCAAAGATTAAGACAACAGGCCGAAAAGAAAAGCACGCTCCTCTCGGCCTATATTATTTAAAACACAAAGACTGTAACCTAATGACAAAAGTCATTGAGTTACAGTCTTTTTTTACTTAATTAATCGTGCTCCCTTAGCTCTTAATATATCTTTATTTTGTACCGGAAGCGGGAACAGCATCCACAGGAGCTGTCTCATTATCTTCTTCGTACTCAGGGTCAAAGCGCTTGTTCAAGAAGTTTACATAGAGGTAAGCTAACATTGCTCCGGAAATATTGTGCCAGGCACTGAATACAGCACCGGGAACACTTGCCACAGGCAGAGCAGCAAAATGAGCCTTGGCCAAACCTGTTGCCAGGCCGGAATTTTGCATGCCAACTTCGATAGACAAAGCCACCATCTTTTTCCAGCTCATGCCGGTCAAACGGCCAATCAAGAAACCTAAAGCATAACCCAAGCAGTTGTGAAGCACAACAACCAGCATAATAATACCGGAACTGGCAAGGATAGCATCACGGCTAGCGCCGATAACACCGGCAATGATCAGAGAAATTGCGATGGAAGAAACAGCCGGCAGATAATCAGTTGCCGTTTGGGCTAATCTGGGCAGGAATTGTTTAACTGCCAAGCCCAACGCAATGGGGAATATAACGATTTGCAAAATAGAAATAAACATACCCACCGGGTCAAAACTAACACGTTGACCAATTAAAAGGAAAGTCAGAAGAGGTGTCAAAATCGGGGACAAAAGAGTGGAAACAGAGGTCATAGCCACTGATAAAGCCAAATCTCCTTTGCTCATGAAAGTAATAACATTGGAAGATGTACCACCGGGACAAGTACCAACCAGGATAACACCAACCGCCAAACCGGGCTCCAGCTGGAAAACACGGCACAATGCCCAGGCTAGGAAAGGCATTACAAAATACTGCGCGCAAGCACCGCATAAAACGTCTTTAGGACGCTTGAACACAACAGCAAAATCATTGAGGCTCAAAGTAGTCCCCATGCCAAACATTACAACTCCCAATAAAGTACTTAAAACAGAAACTCCCCCAACTTTTCCCACTACCCATTTGAAACTGCCGGGTGTGGTCATGCCTAACACAAGAAATACTATTGCTAAAACGCCGAAATATTTACCGATTAAGGCACAAAACTTTTTCATTGTAAACAACTCCCCTTCATTATTTTTTAGTCTTGCTCTTCTTACCTGCTCCATCCCAAGGACACTGCTCCGTTTTTCCCTTGGGACGGTTTTTTTGTTTTTACTTCAACACAGCACCTGTATTAGCAGATGTTACCATTCTGGCATATCTGGATAAATATCCTGTCTTCACCTTAGGTTCCGGTTTTGTCCAGGCTGCTTTGCGTTTGGCCATTTCTTCATCGGAAATCTCCAGCTCCAGCTTGCGGCCGGGAATATCAATATTGATTTTGTCGCCGTTCTTAATCAAGGCAATAGGACCGCCTTCCATAGCTTCGGGAGAAATATGACCAACGCAGGCACCGCGGCTGGCACCGCTGAAACGACCGTCTGTTAAAAGAGCAACCTTAAGTCCCATACCGGTAATAACTGCCGTAGGATTGAGCATTTCCCGCATCCCCGGTCCGCCTTTAGGACCCTCGTAGCGAATTACTACTACATCCCCTTCTTTAATCTCGCCGCCCATAATAGCATCAATGGCAGTTTCTTCGGAGTTATAGCACTTGGCTACCCCTTCATAATGGAGGAGATCTGCATCAACAGCACTTTCTTTAATAACTGAGCCATCAGGTGCCAAATTGCCTTTTAGGATAGCAATCCCACCTTTATGCATGTAAGCATCCTTCACATCGTGAATAACGTCTCTGCGTTCCACAACGGCGTCTTTAATTCTGTCTTCCACAGTACCTGTAATGGTCTGGGCATCGGTGTGAATAATTCCCAGCTTAGTCAATTCTTTCATGACTGCGCAAATGCCCCCTGCCTCGTTCAAGTCCTGCATATGATAGGAACCGCCGGGGCTCATCTTGCAAATGTAAGCTGCCTTTTTGCTGACCTCGTCAAATTTCTCCAAAGGCAGGTTCAGTCCCGCTTCGTACGCAATAGCCGGCAAATGGAGAACCGTATTGGTCGAACCACCGATTGCCATATCTACCGCAATAGCATTTTCAAAAGATTCCATAGTCATAATATCTCTTGGCTTTATGTCTTTTTTCACCAGGTCCATAATTACTGCTCCGGCACGCTTGGCTAAAATATGGCGGGCACCGGTGTAAGCTGCAGGAATTGTTCCGTTGCCGGGAAGTCCCATACCCAAAACCTCAGTCATACAGTTCATGGTGTTAGCAGTAAACAGTCCTGAACAGGAACCGCAGCTGGGGCAGGCCGTACATTCTTCCAGCTTGTGCATGGTTTCCGGAGTCATTAGCCCTGCTTTTACTTTGCCGGCTGCTTCAAACATGGTGCTGACACTAATGTTTTTGCCTTGATAACGGCCTGCCAGCATTGGTCCGCCGCTGACAACAACGGTCGGAATGTTCACCCGTCCTGCTGCCATAAGCATGCCAGGTACGATTTTATCGCAGTTGGGAATCATGACCAATCCGTCGAAAGCATGAGCATTAGCCATGGCCTCAATAGAATCACAAATCAGTTCACGACTAGCCAAAGGATATTTCATGCCTTCATGTCCCATGGCAATACCATCGCAAATACCAATAGCCGGAAACTCAATAGGTGTACCACCTGCTTCAGCGATACCCATTTTTACTGCCTGAGCTATTTCCCGCAAATGAATGTGACCCGGTATAATTTCATTAAAGGCATTGACCACCCCAATAAGAGGTCTCTCCAATTCCTCATCAGTGTAACCCATAGCATGAAACAAAGAACGATGTGCTGTACGAGTAATTCCTTTTTTTACAACATCACTACGCATTTTAATACTCCCTCTCTTTATATAACTGAATTTAGATAAAAAAAATCCGTCCCCTAAATAAGGGACGGATAGATTTCCGCGATACCACCCTAGTTCCTGATAAACTACTATCAGGCTCTTTGCTACGTACTAACATACGCGTTTCCTTTAACGTGGAACACTCGTTGACACTTAATATTTTCGGCGTCACTCTTCGGGGAGGAGTTTCACAGGTCAGCTATTACCGGCTTGCACCAACCGCCGGCTCTCTGAAAATTAGTTGAGCCTCTTACTTTATTCCCGTCACAAGATTTACTCTTGCCAACGTACTAACATACGCGTTTCCTTTAACGTGGAACAACCGTTGATGCTTAATATTTTTCGGCATCACTCTTCAGGGAGGATTTTCACATGTCCTTCACTACCGGCTCGCACCAGCCGCCGGCTCTCTGAAACTATCAGAACGTGTTACTCTTTCCCGTCACAAGATTTTTTATTTGCTATTGTGTTTACAAAGTATGTGCTTATTCTACATTCGCCAATTACTTTTGTCAAGTATTTTTTTAAATGTTTTTATTTTTTCAAACTTGTCCAGCCATCTGCCTGGACAATCTTTCCGTCTTTCATAAGCTTGCCCAAAGCCCGTTTAAAAGCGGCCTTGGAAATACCGAAGACGTCTTTAATGATTTCCGCAGGAGTAGAATCTCCATAGGGCATAGTCCCCTGCCGTTTCTCCAGAAGGGACAGAATC
The DNA here is from genome assembly GCA_022653215.1 of Acidaminococcaceae bacterium. GTDB lineage: Bacteria > Bacillota > Negativicutes > Acidaminococcales > Acidaminococcaceae > JALCSJ01. The sequence continues at coordinate 1,713 of JALCSJ010000083.1, read as the reverse complement.
GTATCTGCATCAGTAATTCTAGCCTTTTCTTTGAGCTGCCGCATGGACAGGTCAACCCTGCCGTCCTCTCTCACAAAAGTCACCCTACCCGTAACCTGCTGTCCAAAATCCAGCCGGCCCCCGGGCACCTCGCTTCTGTGCATGAATGCTATATATCTTTCTTTAGTAAGCAGGAAAAACCCTTCCGGTAAAATATTATAAATAATACCTGTCAGAGTATCCCCTTTTTTCACATCTTTTGCCGGCACACTGGCCCGGACCATGTCTTCGTGAACATCCATAGTCACAGCCTGGCGTCCGCTTTTATCACGATACAGTTTCACCCAGATTAATTGGTCAGGTGAAACGTGACCCCGCATTTCGCTATAGGGCAAAAATATACCACGTTCTGCCCCGATATCCACGAAACCACCCTGTTTAGTTACAGAAATAACCTTCACATAACCCAACTGGCCTTCCTGCATCTTCGGCAGTTTCTGGCTGGCTGTCATACGGCCATGGGGATCCAAGTACAGATACACTTTTACCTTATCGCCGATTTTCACCGGTTCCGTCTGCTGCAGTTTGTGCAGCAAAATATCGTCTCCGGTATCTCCTGTCCCCGCATCCAGAAATGCGCCCATCTCATTTTGTCTGACTACTGTCAGCTCGCAGACATCACCAACTCTGTGGGTACCTACGGTTTTAACTTCCCTTATTTTCTTTTCCTTTTCCAGCATAATTATTCTTCTGTCTCCGTATAATTCTCAGAAGGTGCATCTGCCCATAATTGTTCCAAATTATAGAAATCACGCTCGGATTCCAGGAAAATATGAGCTACTACATCACCATAATCCATAAGAATCCATCTGCCTTCTGTATATCCTTCTTTATGAGCCGGCATTAAGTTTTCCTTAGCCAGTTCTTCTTCAATATTATCAGCAATAGCCTGAACCTGAGTTGTGTTCCGGGCTGAACAAATCATGAAATAATCTGTCATGGGAGAAATACCCTCCATATTAAGCAGGAGAATATCCGTTGCCTTTTTCCCTGCAGCTGCTGCCGCAATTTTATTAGCCAGTGTTTTTATATCTGTCATTTAATAAACCACTCCTTTATATTTTTTTGATTTCCTTGTGAGGAATTTTTAACTTGTCCAAAGTTTTCGCAACTTGACTGGGTGTAGTCTGCCAATAACTAATCTCTTGTATTGTCTTAAAATCACCAAAAAGCATTTCTGAATGTAGACTGCTGTCCCCAAAAATTCTAAAGCTGTTAGCGGCTCTGAGCATAGTCATGGCATCCATATCCGTGCTCACATATTTAAACATAGTTTGAATCAGGGCCGGTGTCTTTACTAAGTTGCTAAAGGTAAAGAACTGGCTGGCCAAAGTCTTCAAGAATTTCTGTTGCCTTTGTACACGGCCAATATCACCCAATTCATCATGTCTGAACCGTACATATTCACCGGATTGTTTACCGTTCAAATGTTGATAGCCTTGCTTAATGTGGATTTTTAAATTGGCATAGGGATCTTCATAATTCATATTGTGATCCACATACATATCCACGCCGCCCATCATATCCACTACTTCAATAAAGCCCTGCCAGTTAACCAGCATATAGTAGTGAATAGGTATCTGAAGCAAATTAGCCACAGTTTGTTTGGCCAGGCTCACACCGCCATAAGCATAAGCTGAGTTAGCCTTGTCAGGCCATCTGCGGCCGGGAATG
>JALCSJ010000082.1 GCA_022653215.1 Acidaminococcaceae bacterium | reverse complement strand
AAGTAATATGTTAATCAGAGATGTAAAAGACCCTAGAGTCCAATTTGTAACAGTTACGTCTGTAGAAGTAAGCAGGGATTTAAGCTACGCTAAGGTCTTTGTCAGTCTGTATGGTACTAAAGAACAGCAAGATGATGCCTGGAAAGGCTTAAACAGTGCACTTGGTTATTTCCGCTCGGAAATAGCCAAACGCATTAGCTTAAGGGTTGCCCCGATTTTAAGTTTACACAGGGATACTTCCATGGAATATAGTTCTCATATTGATGAACTTTTAAAGAAAATCAAAGATGAGGATAAAAAACATGAGTAAAGAAATTTCTTGTGAAGAAACTTGGGAGCTGCTAAAAACCCAAAAAAATATAATAATAGTAAGCCATATAGGACCGGATGGGGATACCACCGGTTCTACTTTGGCGTTAGCAGAGGCCCTTAAACAAGTGGGCAAAAATGTTACCGTTATGGTAGATGACAAGGTAGGCAGTCATCTGCAGTTTGTCCCGGGAGTTGACTCTTATGTGAGACCTAAGGCAGGAACTAATTATCCTGCTGATTTGCTGATAGTGGTAGATGCCAGTTCTCTTGATAGAATCGGTATTGTCCAAGAGTGCGTAAAAGCACCTATTTTGAATATTGATCATCATATTTCCAATACTCATTATGCTGATTATTTATGGTTAAACGACAAAGCATCAGCTGTAGGACAAATGATTTATGAATTAGTACAAATCATGCCTGTAAAAATGACTTTGACAATGGCTACATGTATCTATGTTGCCATTGTTACTGATTGTGGTTATTTCAAGTACTCCAATACAACTCCTAACTGTATGCGGGTTGCAGCGGATTTGGTGGAATTTGGGGTAGAGCCTAATGTGATTTCTGATAATGTAGAAATGAAATCCAAAGCAGTTATGGAACTGTTACCCAAGGTTCTGGCCACTATGCAGTTTTGGGCAGAAAATAAAGTAGCTACAATTGAATTGTCTAATGAATTGTATGATGAAGATGTAAGCACGGAGAGTTTTATTTCTTATCCCCGTTATATTGAAGGGGTAGAAGTTGCTATAATGTTTAAAGAAGTAGAAAAGGCTGTAACCAGAATCAGTATGCGGTCCAGAAGTCTTGACGTTAGTAAGGTAGCTTTGCTTTTCCAGGGTGGTGGACATCAAAAAGCTGCCGGCTGCACTATTAACAAACCTTTGGCAGAAGCCAAAAATTTATTATTGTCTGAAATAATAAAAGAAGTGCGGGCCATGGCATGTTAGACGGTATCTATAATGTTTTAAAACCACCGGCCATGACTAGCCATGATGTAGTGGCGACTTTGCGCAAGATTCTTAATATGAAAAAAATCGGTCACAGCGGGACTTTAGATCCTATGGCAGCAGGGGTATTACCTGTTTTTGTAGGGAAAGCTACCAAATTCTTGGAATATGCTGTGGCAGAAAGCAAAACATATAGGGCAGAAATTACCTTTGGCATGAAGACATCCACAGGTGATGCTGAAGGCGATGTAATTGCAACTTCCCCTGTAAAAAAATTAGAGAAAGAAACAATTTTAAAGTGTTTACAAAGTTTTTTGGGTGCTACTCAACAAATTCCTCCAATGTATTCAGCTATTAACTATAAAGGACAAAAACTTTATAAGCTGGCCAGAAAGGGAATCGAAGTAGAGCGTCAGCCAAGAAATATATTTATTTATAAATTAGACCTTCTTGATTATGCCGGTGCCACTATGCTGGTAGATGTAGTCTGTTCCAAAGGTACATTCATCAGAACCCTGGCAGAAGACATTGCAGGACGTTTGGGCATGGAAGGAACCATGAGCTTTCTTTTGCGGCGGCAAGTTGGTAGATTCACATTGGATAACGCTCATACTTTGGAAGAAATTGCTGCTGATCAGGCAAGCTGTATTCTCCCATGGGAAACTGCCATTATGGATTTCCCCGTTCTTACGGTTAACCCTCTGCAGGGCAGACGTATTGCTCAGGGAGTACCTACTACGCTGCAAAATATTACGGAAGGGACTTTGTATAAATTAGTCACTACCGATGGCCTGGTGTTGGGTCTTGCTTTGGCAAAAGATGGTAAAGTGAGAGGTCATAAAATAGTAAATATCCCACAGGAAGTTGAGTGAAGATGCAAATAATTTCAAGTATTGATCAATTAAAACATACAAAATTGGGTTATAGTGCTTGTGCACTAGGTACTTTTGATGGTATTCATCTTGGACACCAGGATGTCATTGGTGCGGCGAAAAAATTTGCTAGAGCCAGAGGATACCAGCTGATGGTTTTTACTTTCAGCAATCACCCTATGTCTAAAATCATGCCGGAATTAGTTCCCGAAAGAATTATCGACAGGCCTACAAAAATAAAATTGCTTCAGGCTTTAAATGTTGATATTTTGGTTAATATCCCTTTTAATCAGGCTTTTGCTCAGATGTCGGGAGATGAGTTCCTTAAAATGCTCCATGATGCTAATGTGAAAGCAGTTGCCGTAGGGGAGAACTATACCTACGGAGCTGGGGGCTTGGGCAATGTTCAAAGCTTGCAGGCAGCAGGAAAGACTTATGATTTTACGGTTTTGGTCAGTAAGCTTTTGACGTTAAAGCGTGAAGTTATCAGTAGCACTCACATTCGCAAAGCTATTAATAAAGGCAATGTGGCCAAAGCCAACGCCATGCTGGGAAGAGATTACAGCATTGCAGGGGTTGTAGTTGCAGGTGACCAGAGAGGCCGTACTATGGACTATCCCACTGCCAATATTAATTTAACGGATACTAATATCGCTATGCCGGCGTTTGGTGTTTATGCCGGTAAAGTAGAAATAGATGATGAAGTTTATGCTGCAATGATTAATATTGGGAATAACCCCACCTTTGGTGTCGGACAAACCCATTTAGAGGCTCATTTGTTCGATTATAAAGGCAATTTATACGGACGGGAGATTAGAGTATACCTTCATGAATTTATCCGCCCAGAAATCAAATTTGCCAGTCTGGAAGAATTGAAAACGCAAATTGATAAAGACTGTGCTTTAATAAAAAGAAGGTTTAGGTAGTTGTTTTTTTCTTCTGCCTATGCTATAATCTTTACGCGTTACGAAAGTAGCGGGAACCTTTGCGTGGCATTACGAATCTCCAACGGATGCTACAGCTGGGGCAATAAGAAAATAAAGGAGGAAACTCATCATGATGACACCTGAGAGAAAACAAGAACTGATTCAAACTTATCGTATCAACGAAGCTGATACCGGTTCTCCCGAAGTGCAGATTGCTATTTTGACTGAGCGTATCAATTATTTGACAGCTCACTTAAAAGAACACAAAAAAGATCATCACTCTCGGCGTGGTTTGCTGAAAATGGTTGGTCAACGTCGTGGTCTGTTAAATTATTTAATGGCTAAAGACATTGAGCGCTATCGTACAATCGTTGAGAAACTAGAATTACGTAAATAAGTATTTAAAACCCTTAAAGAATTTTCTTTAAGGGTTTTTACTTATTTATTTTGTTATTCAGTATTTTTTAAGTTAATTTGACGTTTGAGGTAAGTTATGATAAAATTTAATCTGTATTGTGGCGAGTATATCTGGTAGTCGTGTAAGGCGAACCAGGCTATTTTGCTATGAAAGAAGTGCCATGTACAATGTTACTGTGCAAGACACTTATTTTTTTGCAAAAATTCAGGGGAAATGAGGATGATTACAATTGAGCAGAGCGATTATTATTGGTTGTGGGGGCGTTGCCCAGGTAGCAGTTCACAAATGCTGTCAGCATAGTGAGATTTTTACTGATCTTTGTATTGCCAGCCGTACTAAGGCAAAATGTGACAAAATCGCTAAGGAGTTGGCTCCTAAGACCAAAACTAAGATTACTACTGCACAGGTGGATGCAGGTAATGTTGGGGAGCTGGTAAAATTATTTAAAGAATTTAAACCAGACATTGTTCTTCATCTTGGTATGCCTTATCATAATCTGACCATTATGGATGCCTGCGTAGAATGCGGTGTGCATTATTTGGATACAGCAGGATATGAACCGGAAAATACCGATGATCCTACTTGGCACGCTATTTATGAGAAGCGCTGCAGAGAAAAGCATTTCATGGCTTTCTTTGATTATTCCTGGCAGTGGGCTTATCAGGATAAGTTTGCCAAAATCGGCAAAACCGCTTTGTTGGGCTGTGGGTTTGACCCGGGCGTAACACAGGTTTATGCTGCTTATGCTAAAAAGCATGAATTTGATAAAATCGAATACTTGGATATTTTGGACTGCAACGGCGGTGACCATGGTTATCCTTTTGCTACCAATTTCAATCCTGAAATTAATTTGAGAGAAGTTTCTTCTCCTGCAAGTTATTGGGAAGGTGGTTCTTTCCACACTATTCCTGCTATGAGCGTTCATAAGAAATATAATTTCGAGGGCGCCGGTGAGAGAGATATCTATATGCTTCATCACGAAGAGGTTGAATCCATAGTTAATTATCTTACTGACTTAAAGAGGGTTCGTTTCTTTATGACTTTTGGTCAAAGCTATATTGATCATATGAATTGTCTGGAAGATGTAGGCATGCTTTCTACTCATCCTGTTGAATTCCAGGGTCATAAGATTGTTCCTGTCCAATTCTTGAAGAGCTTGCTGCCTGATCCTGCATCTCTTGGACCAAGAACTAAGGGCAAGACTAATATAGGTTGTATTTTCCGTGGAACCAAAGATGGTAAACCTAAAGATTTCTATATTTATAATGTTTGCGACCATCAGGAATGCTACAAAGAAGTTGGTTCTCAGGCTGTTCCCTATACAGCAGGTGTTCCTGCAGTATGCGGAGCTATGATGCTCTTAACCGGTAAATGGGATAAGGCAGGAGCTTATACTTGCGAAGAATTCGACCCGGATCCTTTCCTGGAAGAATTAGGGCCTTTGGGTCTGCCTTCCAAGACTACCACTCATCCTGTTTTGGTGGAAGAATAAATGAATTGGCAAGAGGCGAAGCAACTTAAAACCCCTTTTTATTTGTTGGATACCAAAAAGCTAATAGCCAATGGTAAAGTATTAAAGCAAATTCAAGATAACACCGGCTGTAAAATTCTGTTAGCACAAAAGGCTTTTTCTGCCTATGATTTATATCCTGTTCTAGAGCCTTTTTTAGCAGGAACAGAAGCCAGCGGTCTCTATGAGGCTCGTTTGGGAGCAGAAAAGATGCCGGGTAAGGAATGCCATGTATTTTGTGGTGCTTACCGGGATGATGAATTTGCGGATGTGCTGAAATATGCCAATCATATTGTTTTTAACAGTCCTAATCAATTAAAGCATTTCGGCCCCCAGGCTAAAGCGGCCGGTAAAGAAGTAGGACTTAGGATTAATCCGGAATATTCCACTCAGACCCATGCTATCTATGACCCTTGTGCACCCGGCAGCAGGTTGGGAACCACTAGGGAACAATGGGATAAGCTGATGACACCGGAACTTATTGCCATGCTGGACGGAGTGCATTTTCATACACTCTGCGAGCAGGGTGCTGAGGCGCTGGCTGTTACCCTCAAAGGGGTAGAAGATAAATTCGGAGATGTCTTGCCGAAACTGAAATGGCTGAACTGCGGCGGGGGACACTATATAACCCAAAAGGATTATAATATTCCTTTGCTTGAGAAATTGCTTATAAAATGGCGGGATAAATTCAGCTTGCAAATGTATTTAGAACCGGGGGAGGCCGTGGTTTTAGATGCAGGGTATTTGGTAACCACTGTTTTGGATTTAACACAGAATGGCGATTACAATTTGTGTATTGTTGACGCTTCAGGTGCCTGTCATATGCCTGATGTTATTGAGATGCCTTATCGTCCTCCTATGGTTGATGCAGGTAAAGCCGGTGAAAAAGCTTATACCTATCGACTGGGCGGGGCAACCTGTCTGGCCGGGGATGTAATCGGCGATTATAGTTTCGACCATCAATTAAAGATAGGCGAGAGACTGGCTTTTGCAGATATGGCGCTCTACACAATGTGCAAAAACAATACTTTTAATGGCATGAAATTGCCTGATATTTATGTTGAAAACCTTGATGGCAAAATTGAACTGATTAAAAAGTTCGGCTACGAAGATTTCAGATATAGATTAGGAAAATAAAAAAATTAACAAGGGCTCTATTCCAGCATCTTTTTATTAAAAGGTGTGAAATAGAGCCCTTGTTTTATACCTAAATGCAAATAATATACTGATTTAAAAATAGCATTGCTTTGGCTATGTTTTATAGAAAACTTGCCATTCACTCATAAAATTGTGTAAAACACTTGAACATTCGCTCATAAAATTGTAAAATACAAATAGAAATACTTGTAGGAGTGAGTAAAATGGTATATTTAAAAAGAAAAATAGACGATGATTTGGCTGAATGGAAAGCAAGGGTAAATCACAAACCACTGATTGTTCAAGGGGCAAGGCAGATTGGGAAAACTGCATCTATACGAAACTTTGCTAGGGGAAATTATGAGTTCTTTGTGGAAATAAATTTTATACTGGAACCGAAATATAGAAATATAACGGAAACAGGTTATGGACCGGCAGAAATTATTCATAATATATCTAGAATTGATCCGGAAAAGAAATTTATCCCAGGAAAAACAGTAATATTTTTTGATGAAATTCAAGACTTTCCGGATATCGTTACTTCTCTAAAATTTTTTAAAGAAGATGGTAAATATGATGTAATCTGTAGCGGTTCTATGCTAGGAATAAATTATAAAAGAATTTCTAGTAATAGTGTTGGTTACAAAGAAGATTATAAAATGTACTCCATGAATTTTGAGGAATTTTTGTGGGCAAAAAAATATAGCAATTCTGATATTCAGGATATGCTTAACCATATGCAAGAATTAAAAAGCTTTAGCTTGCTGGAAATGGATACATACCAAAACCTCTTTTTAGATTATTGTATTTTAGGTGGTATGCCGGAAATAGTGGCGAATTATGTAGACCAAGGCAATTTTCAAGGAACATTAAGGCTGCAACGGCAATTATTGTTGGATTACGAGGAAGATATAAGAAAATATTTGACTGGGCTAGAACAAACAAAAGTCCTTAATGTATACAGGCAATTACCATCACAGTTGGCAAAAGAATACAAGAAATTTCAAATTACAAAAGTGGCTCATGGTGCCAGAAATTCAGATTATGCAGGATGCATTGAATGGTTAAAAGATGCAGGTATAATTAATGTTTGCTATTGCCTGAATTTTCCGGAACTGCCGTTAAAAGGAAATTTTGATGAGAGAAAATACAAATTGTATTTTCAAGATACGGGGTTTTTAGTGGCGTCTTTAGATGATGAGGCTCAGGAAGATTTGCGAACCAATAAGAATCTAGGTGTTTATAAGGGCGCTATTTATGAGAACATGGTTGCTGATGGTTTAACTAAAGAAGGATACAATTTGTATTATTACAAGAGGGATAATTCCACGTTGGAGGAAGATTTTTTCCTGAGAACGAAAAAAAATATGGTACCTATAGAGGTGAAAGCAGGGACGGGAAAAGCAAAATCATTACAAACCTTAATCGCGGATAAACGCTATCAAGATATTGTTAACGGGATTAAACTAGGTAGCAGCAATGTAGGTGTTGCTAATAGTATTTATTCATTTCCATATTTTTGCACATTTTTATTAAAAAGATATTTACAAGGGAAGTAAAAGAAGCTTTACTAGAGAGGTTCTCTTATTTTTTTAATATCTTATAATTTAAAGCATGAACTATGAGACTGTACCACAACGATCTTTGACATCATTGGAGTACAGTCTTTTTATGTTGAATGTGCAATGGATTGGCGTACATCCGCCAGTGTTTTGGCGTAAATATGCCAAATAATGGCGGAGTTACGACCTTGTTTTTAAGCAAACTTTAGGAGAAAATTATCATAGAAAATTTACAGAATGTAGGACACCATAAATGGGAAAAAATGTTAAAAAGTTGTTTTGGTACGTTGGCATATCCAGCCTGTTTTTTGAACGAAGCATCTTTGTGTTGTATCTAATTTACAAAGGACTGAACCTTGGGGAAATTGCTTTTTTTCAAAGTACAATTAATATTGCAATGCTGGTAGGGGAAATACCCACGGGAATAATTGCGGACAATATAGGAAAGAAAAAAGCATTGCTTATGGGCGGTATTTTAATGATTATATATTACTTATCCATGCTTTTTTCCGATACCTTTGTCATGTTTGTTTTAGGGGCAGTAGTTTTTGGTATTGGCAGCACTTTTGTTTCCGGAACTAATACAGCCTATTTGTATGATTTAATGGATGATAAAATTTCTAGTGTAAAAATGTTAGGAAGGTTATCCACTATTATTACCGGGGCAATTGGTTTGGCCATGGTTATAGGTGGTTATTTGCAAAAAACCAGTTGGGAATCGGTAATGTGGTTAGGTGTTTCAGCACAAATCATTGGAGTGTGTATTTTGCTTTCTCTGCCTAATATCGTTGTTAGAGCAAGCTGTTCAAAAAAAATATTTCTTTACGATGTATTTAGAGCATTTAAAAACAAGGGGTTTTTAAGAAAAGCACTTTTTCTTTTGGGGTTAAATGAAGGCATTGTTTCTTCAATATATATATTAGCCCAAGCCATACTCAATCAATTTGGTATGAGAACAGAGCACATAGCCTGGGTCTTTTGTATAGAAACCTTGTTATCTGTAGTGGCTTTTTCTCAAATAGAAACTTTCATAAATAAATTTGGCAGAAAAAAGGTGATGGTTGTTACCATTGCCGGCACCGCTTTAGCCTTTTTAGGACTTAATACTTCTAAAACTCTGGTCATTTCCTGCCTGGTTTTGTTAATTAGTGTTCTTAACAATTGCTATACAACGGTTCTTTTAGACGAGTTTAATAACGTTATAGAAAAAGATATAAGAGCTACTGCTATATCCTGTTTTAACATGATATCGGCATTATTTATGGCTTGTATATTCTGGTCTATTAGTGTAATTGGTGACAATTATATCTTCATGTTTAGCATATTAGGTGCCATTTCTACACTATCCTTATTCGGCCTTTTCAAATATATAGCCAAAAGTTCCGATAATTCTTGACATTGCAATTTGAAGTGCTATAATTAAACACAAGTTAACATCAGAAAAGATTGAGCGAAGGACAAGATAGTACGTATGCCCCACAGAAAGGCCTGTTAGATGAGAAAGGCCGGGATAAATATTATCACACCACCTTTAAATCATCTACCGATAATGTAGGCTAGATCGTTTATCTGCGTTAAAGATACCGAGAGGGTTTAGTTTTTTAGCTGAACCAATCAGGGTGGAACCGCGAGCTTAAGCCCGTCCCTTTTTTAGGGACGGGCTTTTTGATGTGCAATTTTAAGGAGGAGAAAAAATGGCTAACATTAATGTTAAACTGCCGGATGGCAGCAAAAAAGAAGTTGAAGCAGGTAGTTCTTTATTGGAGATTGCTAAAGGCATTTCTCAAGGTTTAGGTAAAAAAGCTTTATTGGCAGTAGTAGATGGAAAGAATATGGACCTTTCCGATAAATTGGACCATGATGCAGAGGTTAAATTCGTTACTCCGGATACTCCGGAAGGACTCCACGCTATTCGTCATACTGCATCCCATGTTATGGCTCAGGCTATTCAACATTTATTCCCGGGTACCAAGTTCGCTATTGGACCTGCTATTGATACCGGTTTTTATTATGATTTGG
>JALCSJ010000081.1 GCA_022653215.1 Acidaminococcaceae bacterium | reverse complement strand
CGACGAATACTGTTCAATGTGCGGCGATTACTGTGCCGTTAAAATCGCCGGTCAATACCTGGACGAAGCTAAGAAAAAAAGGAAAAAGGCTAAGAAATAAAGCAAGGAAGAACTAAAACGGGTCGACCAATGGGCTTATATTACTAAGTACCAAAAAAGCTGTTACAAAGGGCTATTCCTTTGCAACAGCTTTTTTTGGGTAAGGATTAGGGTAATCAGTTGAAACGGAGGTAATCGTTTTATAGCTTGCTATGGACATGAAAAGCGCGAACCGCGATAGCTCTGGGGAGAACTCCCGGCAGCTTGCGAAACCCATTAGATGTCCATTTGGCAACATCGTGAACAGACATATCGGTTGCAGTATCCGGCATAACAATTTTCAATAGAATAGGAGTAATAATTGCAGTTGCGCAAACCACCACTACAACAGCCGGCATGAAGTTGCTTGGCATTAGTCCCAATTCCATGCCTTTGTTGGCAGCAATAAGTCCTACCTCGCCCCGGCAAATCATACCACAACCAACCTGGACGGATTTCTTAAAGCTGAAACCACAAAGCTTGGCGCCTAAACCACAGCCAATCAGTTTGGAAACTACAGCCACTGCAACCAAAGCAAGTGATAAGTAAAGCAAAGTTGGACTAATATAATGCAGATTTATGGTTAAGCCGATGTTAGCGAAGAAAATGGGGTTTAAGAAAACCACTGACACCGGCTGAATATACCTATCAATAATATTCGCCAAAGGCGTTGTTCTCAACACCAGTCCTGCCAAGAACGCTCCTATTATATCGGCTACGCCAAAATACGTTTCTGCAACATAGGCCATACCAAAGCAGAAGCACAGCACATGAACCATAAGAAATGGGCCATTAATAGTGCGGCGATCCAGCCACTTGCCCATTTTATTAAATAACATCTGCGCAAGTTTGCCTGTTACTGCAGCCAGAGCAAAGAAAGCGACAATCTTTAAAAGTACCACAGGAACGCTGACTGTTTTGTTCACCAAGCTGGAAACAACAGTTATGCAGATAAGGCCAAGCACATCGTCAATTACGGCTGCCACAAGAATGGCATTGCCAACATCTGTATTGAGTTTACCCAACTCCCGTAAGGTCTGCACTGTTATACTTACGGAAGTAGCAGTTAAAACAACACCTACGAAAACATTTTGCAGCATGGCCGCATCCTGCACACTATCGTTAAAAAGATATGCTACCCAGCCACCTAAAATAATAGGAGCCAATACTCCTAAGGAAGCAATGGCAAATCCCGCCTTGCCTACTTTTTTCATGGCTGCGATATCTGTTTCGATACCTGCTGTAAACATAAGGAAGATAACACCTATTTGGGCAATTTCACTGATAAAAACCGTTTCCTTAAGAAGTCCCAGAAAAGATGGCCCGATGATAAGTCCTGCCAAAATTGCTCCCACTACTGCAGGAAGTTTAATTTTTGGTGCAACAAAAGATAAAAGTGCCGTTGCCAATGAAATTATTATAATGTCTAGAAGATATGCGTTGCTCATTTTTTTCTACATCCTTTTTTTGCAAGGACATATCTTTTCTAAACGTCCTTGTTTTTCTTAAGCTTTAAGTTTATTATAGCATTAAGCCAAGAAATGATAATGGCTATTTTTAGCAACTGTTGTTAACTTCTAATGCAACAATAAGGAGGTTCTATGGAATTATTGCAATTAAAGTATTTCTGTAAGGTAGCAGAAACGCAACATCTTAGCCGTGCTGCTGATGAGCTAATGATTTCTACCCCCGCTCTCAGCCACACTATAAAGAAGCTGGAAAAGGAATTAGGCACGCCTCTTTTTGACCATGTAGGCCGTGGTATTGTCCTTAACGAAGGAGGAAAACTCTACTATAACTATGTGAAAAACGCCTTGTTGCAGTTGGCACGGGCCGGTGATGCCATTGAGGAGCTTACCTCCAAAAAATATAAGCTGCGCATTGCCATCTCCAATCCTATGTATTGGGATGATTTATTCGCAGCTTACAGAAAAACCCATCCACAGATTAAGCTTATTGTCTTTCTTGTACAAGACATTAAAATGTGGAATGACCCTGATTTGAAAATTGATTTTTATATGGGTAATGCCCATGATTTTACCAGAAACAACTATAAACAGCAATCTCTGTTTCCTGAGGAAAAACCTTTGCTTATTGTTAATAAAAATCACAGGCTGGCCAAGTATAAAAGCATTGACCTAAGCGCCTGTGAGAACGAAACTTTCTTCACTTTGCATCATACTAATTTTTCCATGGCTATGTGGCAGGACCTTATGCTCCGTCTGGCCGGACTGAAAAACATTCAGTTGGAAGAGGGCAGCTACCTGGCTCGTATGCGCAAGATTCACAACAATTCCTGTATCGGTCTGTCTACCAGTCGTGGCTATCAGTTGGACTTTATGCCTGACAAGGATATAGTGGCTGTTCCTATTATTCAGCCATATGTTCCTAGGCAGCAAGCAATTTCCTGGGACGAAAGCATTACGCTGAAACCCTACGCTCAAAACTTTTTCGATTTCACTGTTGCCTTTTGTCAAAAAGAACAAGTTTAGTTTTATATATTATAATGGGAAGATTTGCTCTTCTATAACTTTTTTGGAGATTTTAATTTTTTTGTCCGGTGTCAGGGACTCACGCCACTGTGATAAATCCGTGCAAAATTCCTGCCAAAAATCTCGCAAGGTGTCAATAGATGATTCTACTTTGGCACTTTCCCACCCGGCAAAAAGTGCTGCTTCATATTCTGAGGCTCCTTTATTTTTAACAGCCATATTTTTTACCATATTGCCGTTTATGTAATCATCGTGGAGAAAACCTAAAACATCCTGCAAGCGTTTTAACTTTCTCAGCAAGCTTAACGCACCTTTGTTAACTTCAGAAAAGCTCAATAAAACATACCGGAATTTTTTGATTTCTATTCTGATTTTATGCGCTTTTTTCATATCCGAAAAATCAGGACTGCCTTCCATCATATTAAGAATCTTTTTGCTCCAGATTTTAAATCTATGGATAATAAATTTGTGAAAAGATTTGTGAATATATTCAGGCTGAAATTGCTCACTCTGCAGCCAAAGCATAAATTCTGTCAAAACTGCTGTCTGCTGGGAAATGTTTGTATTCTTTATAAATTTTGCCAGCTGATTATCCCGCTTTTTAACAAAGATTTCTTGTAAGTGTTTTGGGCCCCCCTCATTGTTTTTGGTGGCTTCATCCAGCCGCACAATAGTAATCAGCATAACATCAAGCTCTCTGAGTACGCCTAATGCTAAACCTTGATCCCGTAATTTTTTTTGCCATTTTGTACAGGCATTTAATTTGAAAACCGGCCGGAAAAAAGACAGACAGGACCGTAATCTGCGGAGTTTGATTCGCAACTGCCTAAGCAGGACTTTGTCTTTGGGATTAGCCAAATATTTCAGCCAGATTCCATTGAGAAAATAAACCTGCCAAGCCATATGAGCCCAAATGCCACCGGTCATGGTTCCTGTTTTATAGCAAGGCATGTTGAGAGGAGAAAAGCTGCCATTTTCCAGGCCAAAGCGGAAATTCAGCTGAGGCTCTACAAGAAGCAGAGGAAGCGTTTTCAAAAGCTCTGCCGTGATTTTTTCCACTTGAGGAATTTGTGCTTTTTCGTAGTATAAATAAATATCTCTTTGCTCCAGAACTTTTTCCGGGAAAACAGCAAGCCCTACTTCAAGGGACATGGTTATATCAGGACAATTTTTAACCTTTATTACCTGGCTGGTGTATTGGCGTTTGATTTTCACTTTTTCCCCGGTCAGCTGAGTCTTTAGCTTTTCCTGACGGAGCTGAACTTTCTGAGGAAAAAAGAAGTTTTTATTTAATTTTTTGTCAATCTCTGCAGGACTCATTGGTTTGGTCAGCTGCAAGCATAGTGTGTTCATTCCGGTCTCCTCATAGCTTTCCTATTGTGCAACATATTTAGTGATTTTTTATTATATCACATTTTTCTTGCAGGAACCTAGGCATAATGATAAAATTACCTATACCACTTTGAATGTTTATTTAGGAGGTACCTATGAGTAACTTAACTAAACTATATCCCTGGCTGCAGCCGGTTGCTATTTTTGTTGGTTTTCTAGTTGTCTGGGGAGGACTCCACTGGCTTTTTGAAACATTGTTAAAGTTTGTGATTAAAAAGCTTAATCTTCCTTCCGGAACTAATTTGATTATGGCTTTTCGGATTCCGGTCCGCTGCATAATTTTCACTATAGCTTTTTGTGCAGCTTTAAATGTTTCTCCTTTAGCCTATTTTTTGGAATATGACGTAGTATAAAACAGTGTCCATTCTTTCCTGATATTTTGCTTTTATTGGATTGCCTATAATTTATCTTCGTCTACCAATGACCTTTTTATCTATCTGCTGAAGCGCAATGGTGTTAATATTGACCCGGGTCTGTCCAATATTTTATCAACCTGTATCCACACCTTGTTGATTCTCTTAGGTATCGCCAGTCTCTTGGGTGCCTGGAACATCAACGTCAGCGGTTTTGTTGCCGGCTTATCTATTGGCGGTTTAGCTTTTTCTTTGGCGGCAAAGGACTCTCTTTCCAATATCTTTGCCGGACTTGTAATTCTTGTTGATAAACCTTTTAAAGTTGGTGATTGGATTATTTGCCGTGATGTAGAAGGAACTGTGGAAAAAATCGATTTTCGCAGCACTTCCGTGCGCACCTTCCCTCAAGCTCTGGTTTATATTCCCAACTCTATTATTACAAACACTTCCATTGTTAACTACAGCAACAGAGCAAGCCGCCGCATAAACTTCACTCTGGGTGTTACCTACGATACTACTCCTGACCAAATGAACCAGCTGGTAGAAAAGATACGCACTTTGCTTTTAAATGATAAAGACGTTTTAAACGAAGGTCTAAGTGTGGCCTTTACCAACATGAACAGCAGCAGCTTGGACATTGATATTATCTGCTTCACAACCTGCAAAGACTACGGCTCTTTTGTCAAGGTCAAGGAACGTGTTAATTTAAATATTATGAACATACTCAAAGAAGTCGGCACTTCTGCCGCCTTCCCCAGCACCAGTGTATATGTGGAAAAGTTACCTAAATAAACAAGAAAACATTAAAAGGTTGGACTACTCAGTACCCACATGGCAAAAGCCATCGGGAGAGTGTCCAACCTTTTTATTGTGACAATACTCTAAAACCGGTCGGTCATGCTCGACCCAGGCGTGGGGTCATGCCATCGGGAGAGTGACCGACCTTTTTAGTTCGATAAGACTCTAAATCTGGTAAGCAGATAACGCTAACAATTGTAAAGCGAGGGAGAACTAAAACCGGTCGGTCATGCTCGACCAGATCGGCGTAATGCCGTAGGGAGAGTGACCGACCTTTTTAGTTCGACCGAAGCTCGTTACTTTTTTTTATTTGTTTCAGCAATGATTTCTGCAATAGCCTTTTCCATAACAGCCAAAGGCGGATCCTGATGGAACCAGTGCTTAATCTGCAGTACACCCTGACCGATAATCATCCCAATACCATTTTGAATATGACAACCGGCTGCCTCTGCCTCTAACAAGAACTGAGTTTTACCAGGATTGTAGATAGAATCAAAGACAAAATGATAAGGCTTGAAAATCTTGTTCGTTACAGGTGTTTCTCCAATATGAGGATTCATTCCCAGCCCCGTATGATTCATAAGAAGCTGACACTCACTAGCCGTTTTAATAAGAACATCTTCGTCATGAAAATCACAGATAGCTACCTGACATTGAGGAAAAGAACGGGAAAGCTTTTCCGTTAGCTCTATAGCCTGGGCTTCCCGACGTGCCGTAACAATAATCTTTTTAATGCCACGATTGGCTAAAGTAGAACAAACAGCACTGGCAGAACCACCGGCTCCGATACACAGCGCAGTTGTCTCAGACAGCTTTAAGCCGCTTTCCTTTTCTATGGCATCTACCCCGCCCTCTCCATCGGTATTGTAGCCCTTGTATTTTCCGTTATGATTTACAACTGTATTCACAGCCCCCACCTTAGCGGCAAATTCATCCAGTTCATCCATATAATCCAAAATAGCCATTTTATAGGGTTTTGTTACTGCAAAACCTACGCAGTTCATATAACGGAGACCATTTACTACATCTCCCAAATGTTCCCCCGTTGTTTCAATAGGGAAAAAATAAGCATCAATACCCATAGCCTTGTATGCCGCATTATGCATTTTAGGAGAAAAAGACTGGGCCAAAGGATTTCCTAAAATATTCACTAATTTTGTATTTACTGTTATCATATTTTCACCTCAAATTTAGTTCCTGCTCACAAAATGTTCCAAAGTCTGGTACAACTGATTTGGTTTAATTGGCTTAGATAAATGAGCATTCATGCCTGCTTCCAAAGATTTCCTAATATCTTCTGCAAAGGCATTAGCCGTCATGGCAATAATAGGAATGGTTTTAGCTTCGGCATGAGAACTGGAGCGAATCGCCTTGGTAGCATCTAATCCATTCATAATCGGCATCTGCACATCCATAAGAATCCCTGCGAATTCCCCGGGCCTGCTTTTAACAAACCTGTCAAAAGCTGCTTTTCCTGTCTTGGCAACAACCGCCCTTACTCCTACTTTTTCCAAAAGTTTCTTCGCAACAATGATATTAATGTCGTTATCTTCTGCCAGAAGAATGACTTTACCATTCAGAGCACTTTGGTCTTCCTCCTTACCTTTTTCCATAGTTTCTTGACTAATGTTAAGTTCTTGAGTCGTACGAAGGGGTAACGTAACTGTTACTTTGGTTCCCTTGCCCGGAATACTTTTTATTTCGATATTGCCATTAAGCATTTCCACTATGCTTTTAACTATGGACATCCCCAGGCCGGTTCCCTGAGCATGACCATTTATAGCTTCCTGGGCTCGGAAAAAGGGTTCATAAATCTGGTCAACTTCTTCTTTAGTCATACCAACCCCATTATCTGTCACCCCAAATTTCAAAAGTGCCATGCCTTCGTGTCCGTAAGGCACTTCCTCAATAGACAAGGTGATTTTTCCCCCTGCCGGTGTATATTTAATGGCATTGGAAATAATATTTTCTGCCACCCTTTTCAGATGGACTTCATCAGCTAAATAAAAGTCGTGCTTAACACGGATTTTACTCTCTAGCCGCTGATGTTTTTCCTGTATGAGAGGTCTATATAAGTCTTCCATAGATTTGTGGAATTCTTTAAGACTCACCGGCACAGAAGAAACCTCTGTTTTACCTCTTTCGATTCTGCTTAAATCCAAAATATCATTAATGAGGCTCATTAAATTATCCGAAGCATCCTTGATAAGCTTTATGCTTTCCTTGGCCTGGGCTAGATTATCCGGGTCTTCCAAAGCCAGATTGCTCATGCCGATAATAGCATTTAAAGGGGTACGAATATCATGGCTCATAGATGATAAGAATACAGATTTAGCCTTATTGGCACGTTCTGCTACTTCTAATGCCTCAGTCAGCACATCTTTCTTTTGTTCTTCTTCCCTTTGTATATCCGTTACATCAATACATGTTAAAATGCATATTTCATTTTCTTTGTCATAGTTAACTAGCCGAAACTTAACCAGGCCTGATGTTCTATCTTTCCGTCTAATATGAAATATTTCTTCGTATCTGTCTTGTTCGGACATTTTTTGACGTAAATAAGCTAATTTCGCAATTTTTTTAAACCTGGTTATATCTTCCTGCATTATAAATTTTTTGGCATAAATAGCGGCTATAGTATCTATATCCAATGCTTCCCCACTGGGAAAATGATCTACATCATTGCCGCTGAACAAAGTAATATAACCTACTTGCAAATTCAAAGAGCCAATGGTCTCATAATCCAGTTCTATCATAACATTGAGCAGCTCTGTCATCATTTTATTGGCATGAATATTATAGCAATATTCATACATTAGTATGTCACCGGTACTGGGTTCCTGCAAAAGATGAATTACATTACGCACCCAAAACACCCGTCCATCCGGCATTTTTCTTCTGTATTCCAGCACATGCTCGGTTTTTCCCTGAGCAAAACTTTTCAGCAAAAAGCTTCTGTCATTAAGTGCCTGAAACTGAGCTCTTTCTTCCTTGTTGACAATAATATTCAAAGAAAATTTAATTAAATCATCCGTTCCTTGGTGATAAGTATATAGGGCTTTGGCATCTTTGGCTTTATATTCCAAAACCAGATTCTTTGTCAAATTAGCTGCCACCCTGGCCAGAAGATTTTCATCGCTGGCCCTCATACGTGTTTCTTCTCTTTTGATATCTTCTTCCATGGCTTTTGCTTTGTCTACAATCTGCCCCAGACAGATAGCTTTCACCGGTTTCTTGTTCTCATCATAGATGGTCATAACATTGATTTTCACCCAATGAATGTTATTATCTTTGGGCACCATCTGAATGGTAAACTCTACATGAGGCTCTCCAGCCTTAATTTTATTCATCTCAGCAGTAAAGATTGGACGAGAAGCCGGTACAACAGCAGGACTGTTAATCATCCTTTCCGGAAAGTTTGTCTGAATATCCGGCACACCAAAATCTATGGCACATTTAGTCTGCAAGACAGCCATACCGCTATTAATATCATATGTCCAATACCAAATTCCAGCCTTATTAATAACCTCATTCAATGCCTGCTGGCTTTCCGTAGCCTGCTTGGTGGCAACTTTTTCCATTACAACGATATTTTCTAATTTACGATTATTGGCTTCTAATGTCTTTTGGGCTTTTAGTTGGGCGGTTAAATCCGTACCATAATCTATAAGGGCTTCTTTGCCGTCCCAGTTAATCAATCTGGTTTGCAGCTTAAAACAAGCTCCTTGCTCTTTATAGCAACGGAGCTCTTCAATCTCTTGTTGTTTCCCGTTCTTTAATTTGTTCATTATACAGGATGGGCAGGGGCTAACATAACTATGTAAATATTCATAGCATGTTTTTCCATGATAACTGTTCTGTTGTTTATGAAGTACTTTCTGCATTACTTGGTTGACATAATATATTTCATATGTATGAGTATCAGTTATCATCATACATAAGCCTGAATCTTCAGTAATTTGCTTGAAAAGTTCTACGATCTTAGGTATCGATACAACGACTTCATTGCCGTTTGGCATATTTCTCCCTCCCGTTTTAAATTTATCCGCAGACACAGTTACTACATTGTATCGATTTTACCATTTTTATACCCTTGTTCGCAAGAAAAAGCTACAAAAAAATATTTTTTCATAATTTTTTGTAGCTTTTTTGTCATTTTTTCGTTAAATTTCTAATTTTCTTATAATTTTAACTTTTTAATTGCAAAGTCTGTGCTTTCTTTAGCAATCTGTGTAAGTGCCTGCCGCAGCTTAGCATCCCGGAGGTTTCCTGCCAGGACCATGTCCACATAGTGAATTCCTGCTATATTTTCTATTGACATTTTCTCAATATCAACATTACTTAAAATAACTGCATTGCAAAGAATATTAAGATTACCCGGTCTGCTCAAACAAGCAAAAGAAATTTCTACAGAAGAATGGGGTGTACTTGCTTTTAAGCCCCCTTTTGCCAAGGCCATTTCTATTACAGCATTCTGCATATCTTTAAGAATACCATATTGAAAATGCCTGCTCACACTAAAAAGATTACGCAAAAAGTTTATATATGCATCCCTAATCGCTGGGTCTACCCCTTCTGCATTTTTTTCTATGATAGAGTTT
>JALCSJ010000080.1 GCA_022653215.1 Acidaminococcaceae bacterium | reverse complement strand
AAATATCCTGCCAATAAAGCATATTTCCTGTGGGAGCATTGAAAACCGTGCCGTAGTTCAAATAAGCATGAGAAGTATCTCCGAATTTTTTATTCAAACCGGCAGACCAAGTATATTTATGACCAAACTGGCTATGATTATCATAACGAATACCGGCGTTCAGTAACCAGCTATCTGTAATACGCCATTCGTCGGAAATTGCTAAGCCTGTATTATGCAGAGAATATTCTCCATCGTCAGCATAGCTGTCATTATTTAGGGATGCATTGTAATAAGAAGCTCCAAATACCATAGTGTTAACCTTACTGCTCTTGTATTGCTGCTGAGCTTCAAAACCGTTTTTGGTTTCCTTACCTTCCCAATATCTATTAGATGTACTATTTTTTGCTTTGTAAAAATCATGATAAATTATAGCACTGCCTGCATTATCTTCATCTTTATTCCATTCATACTTTGCAGACATACTATTAGTCTGTCTGGTATTTCCTCTTAATGAAGAACCAAAAATTAACTCAGGAAATCCATCGGGAATATTGCTTTTTTTAAACATATGCTGATAATTTATGGTCAAAAGCTGATCAGGAGCAAACTCTCTTTCCAACTTCATAGTTAAATCATGAAGCTGCCATCCTGAGTCATCCCCTTCTAAAGGAGAACTGTAACCGTTTAGTTCTGTGTAACCGGTACTGTTTTGATATTCACGACCGCCGCTTACCAGCAGTCCCCATTTACCACGTTTAACAGTTAAGGTGCCATCATATAGGTAAGAACTCATATTACCCATGCCTGCTTCTAACTGCAAACTATCTTTAGTAGGACGCATGGTGAAAATTTGGATGACACCACCTGTACCATTAGAGCCATACATAGCAGGTGCAGCACCCTTAACTATTTCAATTCTGTCTACGATTCTGATAGATGGCAAAGAACCTGCATCCACTCCGGAATTTCTGATTTGGGAACCGGTAGCTAAATTAATTCTATGACCATCTACTAAAAACAGAACTTTATCACCACCATTCATGGTAACAATTTGTTCAGTGGCATTATAACCTGCACTCTGGACATAAACTCCCGGCACATTACGCAAAGCATCAACAATAGTTCGATAACCATGCTTGACAATCTCTTCCCTGGTTATTACTTGTACATTGGCAGGCACATCTATCTTTTGTCTTTTCATTCTATTATTAGAAGTTACAGTCTTATGCAAATCATCTGTTGCTGTTTTTACAGTTTCAGAAGCAGAAGGTACATTCTTTTTTGTTTCACTCTCCGCAGCTCCATAAGCCTGACCTTGAAGCAACATTCCTAAACATACTAATCCCGCTAAATATTTCTTAGTTGTCATCTGCTTTCCCCCTTTAACATACTATAAATATTATAACATGAAATAGAGAGAACAGATACCTGTTATTCCGCCAATGAACCCATAGGATCCCAAGGTTCCAGTTCAATAGGCTTGCTCTCATAAGCCTTGACCCATTCTTTCTTTAAATACTTCTTGTTGACTACAATCTGGTACATGTACTCTGAGAACCATTCGTCGGACATAATAAAGAAACCTTTCTTACCTTTGGTGTCCCCCCAGCTGTTTTCCACTTTCCATCTATTAGCTTTACCATTTTTATCCAGATTTACACCGGTAAATACCATGGCATGAGTCATAAGGCTTTCACCATAATCTAATCTTTGGGCTTTATCCATAGGGAATTTCGTTGAGAATAATACTTCAGGCTGAATCCCCTCTAAATCCATAGAACCATAATCTTTATCCAAGAACTGAGCCACATCACAACCAAACCAAACTACCTTGTCATCTTTCATTTGGGCAATAGCCAGTTTCTTCATGTCTTCAATAGGCAGATTCAGATGGCGGACAATACTGCCTTCTTTCACATTACCCAAACATTTAATGGTATAACTCTTATAGTAGGGTTTGTCAGCTGTAGGCGCATTAATAATGCTCACATAGTCGTCTAAATTCATGCCTACGTATTTCTTGAAAAACTCTTGTGGAGTAATATCGCTAATACGAATAAACTTTTTCTTTTCATCCCGGACTTCCCATGTGAAAGTTTTAGGTGGTTCTCCAAAAGCGATACACAGCATCCTATAAACAACATTCAACATTTCTTCCTTCATGGCACGGAGTTCTTTAATTGTCTTGCCTTTTTGATAAGCTGTCCGCAAAGTGCAGGCATTTTCCCGTAATTTTTTTGTCAGCCAATTATCCAGCTCAGCCGTAGCAGAAGAATCAAAAGTTTCAGGCATGGCTTCTTTAGGTACTACACCGTACTTGCCTACAAGATTGGCCAGCATATCCCACTGTCCACCGTCCCCTACGGGAGAAACTAGGAGAAAGCTTACCAGTCGGCCGTTTAAAGGTTCATCCAAAGTATCTAAGATGTTTTCATAAAAATAGTTGGATTTTTCCAGCTTGTCATAAAACAACGTATAGTTTTGGGATAATTCCATATTCTTGAGTTTAAGATTTTTCATAACTTCTACACGCATAGTATTGAGAGCTGCAAACATCCAGCATCTACCGGACTGTTTTTGATTGGTAATATCTCCTGCCTCAATTTCCAAAGAAAAAGAATACCGCATTTTTTTCTCTAAATTACTGTTGCGCAGACAGTCTTTTACACCATTTTTGTTAGCTGCATTCATTGCCAAAATATTTTTCTCATCTTTAGCAAAATCTTCAGCCATTTTCTTTAGTTCATCTGTACTGATTCCTTTGTTCATTTTTTATCATCCTTTCTCAATTTTTCTGACCTGTCTCCATACTATTGAGGTGTTAATTCCCCTGTTTCCGTATTAATAACATAGCCATTGATTACCACATCTTTAGGCATTAAGGGATGATTACGCAGCAAGCTTACCGTTTCTTGGACAGATTCTTCCACCGTAGCAAACCCTCGCAGCCAAGCTTTAAAATCAATGCCGCTGTAGCGCATCATGTCAATATGTTCTTGAGAAACGCCTCTTTTAATAAGATGCTTAATCATCATATCAGCATTAATACCGGCCACCCCGCAATCCGTATGACCGATAACCATGACTTCTTCCACCCCAAGCTCTATAATTCCGACTAAAAGACTGCGAACAGCACTGTCAAAGGGATCAGTTAACATGCCTCCGGCGTTTTTTATCATCTTCACGTCCCCGTTCTTAATGCCTAAGGCAGCAGGCAAAAGTTCTACTAAACGTGTATCCATACAGGTCAAAATAGCAATTTTTTTATTGGGATATTTTGTGGTTTTATATTTTTCATATTCTTTATTCTTCACAAATTTTTTATTAAATTCAAGCATATCTTTTATCATATTGCACCTCCAATTATTCCATAACTTCCATGATTTCGGTGGCAGCTTTGCGAGCCGGTCCTTCTTTTGCCTTCTGCAGAGGATATCCGATGGCAATTAAGGCCGCTACTATTTTATTCTCCGGTAATTGGCAGGCCTTGGCGATTTTGCCGGCATCAATAATGCCTAATATTACTGAACCGATTCCTTTTTCATAAGCAGCCAAACAGAAAGTTTGAGCAGCTATACCCGCATCAAACATTCCCCAGGTTTCTCCTTCCGGAGTTGTTACTGTTCCGTCTGGGTTAAAACCGCTTTTACCTTTATCATAGGTCAAAACCACCAGAGCATCTGCCCTTTCTATGGTCTGTGTATTAAAAGTAAAATCCAACACACAGTTTTTAGCAACTTCTTCTTTTAAATCTTTATTCATTATTACATGGTAATTAACGCTTTGCGTATTTTTCCAGGAAGGAACCCACCGACAAAGTTCGGCAATAGCCAGCAAATCATCTTTGCTAATATGTTTGTCAGTAAATTTTCTTACACTGCGTCTGCCTTTAATACATGTTTCTATTTCCATATTTAATATCCCCTTTAATTATTTTTTTCTCTTTAGTACGTTTTAATTTTAACAATATAAAACTTGATAGTCAATGAACCGGAAAAGAATTAACAAAAACTTCATTAAAGTCCACAAAAAAAGGTTTTAGACAAAATATGCAGAAAATTTGCTAAAAATATTACATTTATATGCTATAATGAATAAAACAGATGAATTATTAAAATTTTATATATGCGGAAGGTGAAACCATGGATTTAACAAAAGCTAAAATTTTTCTTTTTGCCGTAGACTCAGGAAGTTTATCAAAAGCAGCCTTTGCCTTTAATTACACTCCTTCCGGCATCAGCCATATGATGTCTGCCTTTGAAGCAGAAATCGGCTTTTCTCTGCTCATTCGTACTAAAACAGGTGTATTTCCTACTCCCAATGCCAAGAAAATCATTCCTATTATCAGAGCTCAGTGTCAATGGAATGAATCTCTTGTGCAAATGTCCTCCCAAATCAAGGGCTTAAACGTAGGCAATCTTACCATTGCTGCTTATGCCAGTATTGCCAGTCAATGGCTGCCAAAAATAATAAGCGAATTCCACAAAGCCTATCCTGCCATTGTTATCAATGTATTGGACGGTGTTTGGCAGGAAGTGGAAAACAATCTGGCAGACCGGAAAGCAGATATTGGCTTTTATAGTTATCAGCCTTCCATTAAACATCAATGGATTCCTCTCCGCAAAGATGAGATGGTACTGGCAGTACCATTAACCCATCCTTTGGCCAAACAAGAATCCGTAAAATTATCTGATGTTCCCAGAGACCAGCTAATTGTCCCTGCCTATGGTTCAGATATTGACGTTTTAAATCTTCTCAAAGAAGATACTTTAGCTGAAAATAAAAACCAGTTCTATATTTCTACTTTGGAAAACTCCTCTGCCATGAGTATGGTTGAGCTTGGTCTAGGCGTCGTTATCAGTAACAAGCTGATTACTCAACGTATGAATTATAAGGTTAAACTTTTACCTTTTAATCCCCCCAGATATATTACTTTGGGCATGGCCGTTCCGGAAGAGAGCAAATTAACCCCTGCTGTGGTGAAATTTGTGGAATATACCAGAAATATTATAGGTTCCGTATAAACGACATTTCAGAAAACAAAAAATCTGCTGACTAAGATTTAGTCAACAGATTTTTTGCATATCTAAGAAGGGTTTTACTTATTTAAGTAGGGTGTTACTTATTTAAGTAGGTTATTGCTCATTTTGGTTCTAATATCATACACAAGCATAAAAGCTATTAAGATAAATCCTAAATATCCGTTAATACCATACAACACATTAACCAAGCTCTTATAAGGCAGAAAGCAGGCAACTACGCAGCCAATGCTGCCACCTAAGATGGTTAATACTTTATAACGTTTTGTTCCCTCTTTAGCAGTTCTGCCAATTCCCACCCACAAAAGTGGTACGGAAGTTGTATAAATACCGCAAAAGATTATTACTGCAAATATAGCTCCTAATTTAGGACTAATGGCGTTAGCTAAAACCAGAGCCGGTATATCTGCAACTGAAGTAGTGCCAATATGGGAAATCAAAGCGATGCAACAAAGAATAGCCGCTCCGAAAATAAAAACTGTAGAAAGCAGCATTCCTATATTAACTTCCTTTAATTTGTTTTTTGCTCCGATTTCCGATAAGAAAGAAGCAAACCATAAAATCACGAATCCCCCGTAGGATGCACCGGAAGCAAAAGGATTGCCTCCCCCTACCTGGACTAAATTATATTTACCACTATCTATGGCAGCTAAACCTGCCGTAAAATTATCCCCATAGCGCATAATGGTGATAACCGTAATAGCTAAAATCATGATTATAATGATTGGTCCGATCATACTTAAGGCTTTTAGAATTCCGTTCAAGCCAAAAACAGCTGTAGCAACTACCGTAACTGTTAAAATTACTGCCCCTGCTCCATTGGGCAGTCCCCATTGCTGTGTAGCAGTTGAATTTGCCCCGCCGCACATTACAATAAAACACATATAGCAAAAAAACGCAGAAAAGTAATCATAAAAAGTGCCTATATATTTCCCGCAATAATGGGCATAAATATCGCCGCCCCGTTCCAGGCCCAGTCTATTTCCATTGGTAGCAAAAGATATATTCGTATAAACATAAATTCCCGCAGCTACCGCAATTACAACCCAAAACAAAGAACCGTAAGAGGCTTCATACTGCATTACTTCCTGCATAGTCGCAAAGCCGGCGCCAATATAATAAGCGATACAGGCTCCGCATAAGCCGACAATCTCTTTCATACTGCATTTCGGTGTCATATATATATCCTCTCTCCCAGATACATATCCAGAAAACCCCGGACATACAAGATAGGTAATGCCTATAGGTGTGTCCGGGATTTGTGTAGTACAAAGATTAGAAGTCTTCTTCGAAGACAGTTTGTTTATCAACAGGAACTGTTAATGCTTTTAAAGCTCTCGTTACTAAGTGTTCTCTGATTTCGTGGCTCTTCTTCTCACCTTTGGTAGGATCACCAAGTGGATAAGGAATACCAACAGCCGGAACAATACGGTTTGCGCCGATTGTCAGGGAAATAGGAACAACAGTACAAATGTGAGTAACAGGAATACCTGCTCTATCTATTTCTTTCACCATAGATGCACCGCATCTTGTACAGGTGCCTCACGTGCTGACCAAGAGGACACCGTCCACTCGGTCTTTTTTCAGAAGAGGTACATATTCCTCAGCAAAGCGTTTAGCACTATTAGTTGCAGTACCGGTTCCGGTAGTAGTAATAAAATAGTCCATCAGCTTGCCAATGAAACCCTTCTTTTCTAATTCCCTTAAAACATCAACAGGGATACATAAGTCAGGATCTTCGGTAATAAATGCTCTGTCATAGCCGCCATGTACAGTCATGAAATCTTTCTTGTCTGCATGGTCCATGCCTTCGATAGAATACTTGCACCACTTGGAAGCGGAGGAAGATTCAAGATGGTCAGGATTACCTTGGCGAACAATACCGCCGGAAGTAACCAAGGCGATTCTGGCATGAGCCAAATCTTTCAAAGCAGGTGCCGGAGCAACCTTATCAACTACAGGCAATGGATAGTCTGTATAAACAGGCTCTCCCTTTACCTTTGCTACGATTAAATCTACAGCACGCTCAGAACCACGGCGTTCATTGAAATAGTTAACACGAATACCCTTTTCAATGTAGCCTTCTTCTTTAGGTCCCAATACTTCTTTGCCTTCCATTTGTTTTTTCAGCAAAGCAGCCAGTTTAGGCATAGCATGACGCATATCAGCAGAAGAATTCTTGGTCTCGATGATATAAACGTCTTTTTTGAACATATCTGCGCCGGGATTTTCCACATACATACCTGTCACAACAGGAATATGTAATTCGTCTTGCACAGCTTTGGCAATAGTGCCGCAAGCCACACCATAACGACCTGCATTAAAAGCAGGACCTGCTACAAACCCTTCGGGTTTGTATTTTTTAATCATTTCCAATAATTCAGGTACTACGCCTTTGTCAATATTGGAACCGAAATAGTTATCACCGCAAATTACGGTAGCAACTACTTCATACTCATTGCCCAAAGCAGATTTCAAAGCTAGTCCCGGGCCAACGATACCGGCACGGATTTCAGGTTTGTAATCAGCTTTGTCTTCGCCGCCGATACCAGCAAAGAATTGGTTAATATAGTGAACGACTTTCTTTGGCATGTAGAATACCTTCCTTTCTTATTATATCTAGGTTATCCTAGTATTGTCTAGCACATAAATGATTGAAGCCGTTAGCAATAGTAGAAGCAATGATGATCTGAATTTCTGCATCGAAGCTGCCATCTTCATGCTTGCATCCTACCCAGCCACCGATTTGCATTTCGATGGATTCTTGGGTGCCAATGATTTTATCCATAGCAGGGAAATGCAAAACGATATTGCCGTTTCCGCAGGAAATCATTGTATTGGCTTCAGGGGTTAAATCTGCTAAGGAATAGGACTTGCCGTCTCTGCCCGGGAATTCATCGGTAATAATTACTACCTTGGTTCCGTGTTGGGTAACTTTACGGCAGTTCATCATCAGGTCGGTATCAGGATTGCCATAGCCTTCTTCTGTCAGCAAGGCGCCTTCCATACCCATGTATTCGCAAAGTTTTGCTACCATGTCGGAATGACGTTCTTTATCCATCAAGAAAACATTTTCATTGGTTAAAACTACACCTATGAAATTCAGTGTCTTCCCATGTTTTTTGAATAAATCTTCAATAACAGGGTTGTGCTCGTGATGATAAGTTGTTACTTTATCACAGGGAGCAACGCAGTTGCCGGAAACAATTGCACCATCAAAAATTTCGGTAGGATACATAATAGTGGGTACAATTTGTTTAGCATCAACACCATAATAATAAGTATCATGGAGTAATCCTTGGCTCTGCAACATGTGAATATAGCCTATTCTGGGCAAATCAGGATACTGAGCAATTTGTTCCAGAAGCGGTTTTGTTTCAAATGTTTCTGTCTCATCGGGAGTCATGCCTTTTAATGCTTTAGCCAGATAGGTGGCAGCAGTAAGTCCTGCCATACGACCGGCTGCTTCATATACGTGAGTCTCCAGTCCTTCTTTGGGCTCCATTACAACGCAGACGTTCTGTGTCTTAGAGAAAGGGCAATAGTCAGCAGCAACGCCGCTCATATCAATTACGCCTTCCTGGAAACCAACTATCTTACCAACGGTAACAACGCAGGCACCATCCATACAGTAAGTTACACCTTTACCAACTTCAGTTACCTTACCCATAATTCCCGGAAATACGCAGCCGGGTCCTTCAACTTTCAAGCGAGGCTCAATTACATCTTTTACAGGTGTAATTCGAACGGATTCGCCGGGGCGTGCCAATTCAATATGGCAACCTGCTAAACGGTCATCTTTTAAAACTTCAGCTTCCAATTCTTTAGCATTTACATACAACACGCCTTTTTCAATTTTGGTTTGTTCACCAAATTGTACGTCATGAATGTGAATCTTTCCTAGTTCTAGTTTCACTTGAAATCTACACCTCCTTATAAGGAATATTATTTACAATTCCCTAGCATCATTTGACGCATTAGGGAGCTGTTTACAGCCGAATTGATAACGGATAAATCCACTGTCTTGAAATCGTCTTTTGCTTTATTCGTCCACTGCGGAGGAACCATGCCATCGGTAAACTTATGATAAGCTGAAATAGCTAATTCAATCAGTTCTTCATCTCTGGCAAAAGATTCAGCAGCTCTTTCTTGAGAAATCAAAATTGTTTTATAGGGACATTGATTAGGTTTTAGATTACTGGCCTGAGGGTGACTTAGTAAATGCCAACCGCTTTGAATTCTATCTCTAACTCTTATCAATACCTCTAAAAAATTTCCTGCAATCAGATAGTCCACAGAAATATCTGTATTCTCTGTATATTCAGATAATACTTTACTATTGTTTGTCACCAATTGATATCTTTTTTCCATAGAAACCACCTTTTTAGTTTTTAGTTTTTTACCTCACACATTGTCAACACTTATTTATCTCTTGCAATACTAATATAGCAAATAATTGGTTTGTAATCTATCACAGGTTTGTCACATTAGTTGTGATAATAATTCACAGGTTCTATTATTAAAATTAATTTTTGTGCTGTTACATTGTAAATTAGAATAAGCAAAAGATACATAGAGTATTAAGGCTATATTTAATTGTGTCAGGCCGCATAGAAGCGTGTTGTCTTTCCTACGGACGAGTCGCTACGCGGCTTAACGGCACTAAAGTGCCTACCGCTGTGCTTTACACGTCCCGGAAAGAAAAGCACG
>JALCSJ010000079.1 GCA_022653215.1 Acidaminococcaceae bacterium | reverse complement strand
AAGATTTATATGAACTAAGGCGATCCTGATCTGGCTAAGAAGTATTCTGCTCTGCCTTGCGACGGCATTGGACTAATGCGTGAGGAATTTATCTGGACTACTTATATTCACAAACATCCTCTGTATTTAATTAAATCCGGCCATCCTGAGGAAGTAGTAGATCAACTGGCCGAAGGATTTAGAAAAGTTTGCGCAGCTATGGCTCCCAGACCTGTAACTTTGCGTTTCAGTGATTTCAAATCCAGCGAGTACAGAGACCTGACCGGGGGAGATGAATTCGAACCTCATGAACCCAGTGCACTTTTAGGCTGGCGCGGAGCTTCCCGTTACTATGATCCTAAATATACAGCTGCTTTCCGTCTGGAAATTGCCGCTGTTCGTAAAGTAAGAGAAGAATATGGCCTGAAGAACCTGAATGTTATGATTCCTTTCTGCCGTACAGTTGCTGAAGCAGAAAGAGTTACGAGTATTATGGCTGAAGAGGGACTCCACAGAGGACCGGACTTTAAAGTTTGGCTGATGGCTGAAATTCCTGCTAATATTATTTTGGCTGACCAATTCAATAAATTCGTAGATGGTTATTCCATCGGTTCCAACGATTTGACCATGCTGTTATTAGGCTGCGACAGAGATAACGACACCATTTCTCATTTGTTTGATGAAAGAAACTTAGCAGTACGTCGTGCCGTGAGACATTTAATCGAAGTTGCTCATAAAGACAATAAGACAGTATCTATTTGCGGCCAGGCTCCCAGCGTATATCCGGAATTTGCCGAATATCTGGTTAAAGCCGGCATTGACAGCTTGTCAGTAAATCCGGATACAGTAATCTTCACTAAGAAGATGGTAGCTCAAGTTGAACAAAAGATTCTTCTGGATAAGTTAACCGGAAGAGGAAGAGTACAAGACGAAGAAGAATTAAAGTGGTAAAATAGAATTAATTTTCTAGCAGATTCGAAAGGGGGTAACTCCAATTTCTCTTTCCGAAAGACAAAAACATATAGCTGAAATTGTCCGGGTGGACGGACCGATTACCGGTGAACATATTGCCAAGGAATTGGGACTGACCAGAGCTGCCCTCCGCTCGGATCTAGCTATTTTAATTATGAGCGGCATATTGGATGCCAGACCAAGAGTGGGGTATTATTACACAGGCAAAAACACTTTAGGATTGCTTCAGGAAGAAATTTCTGATATCCTTGTAAGAGACATACAGTCTGTGCCCATTGTTTTGGACAGCAAAAAAAGTGTCTATGATGCAATAGTAACTATGTTTTTGGAAGACGTCGGGACTATCTTCATCGTAGACAAAAAAAGTCTCCTTGAGGGTATTGTTTCCCGTAAAGACCTTTTGAAAACGGCTATGAATCAAGGAACGGAGCTTCACGCTATTCCTATTGCCATGGTCATGACACCTCTGACAAAGATTGTTACTGTCGAGCCGGGTGCTCCTGCTGCAGCTGCGGCACGTATCCTGATTGACAATGAGGTGGACTGTCTGCCGGTAGTGCAGCATGTAAAGGGTAATGAACGGCAAATGAAATTAATCGGCCGGATTACCAAAACTAACTTTACCAGACTATTGGTAGATTTAGCAGAAGGAAAAGGGAGGTAATTATTATAGCCAAGGCTCCTATTATTTATGCTATCAGCGATTCCGTAGGAGAAACATCTGAGTCAGTGGTTAAGGCCACAGCCAGCCAGTTTGTCCAGGAAAAGTTTGATATTATTCGGATTCCTTATGTAAAAAATGTTGAACAAATTGATAAAATAGTGACAGAAGCAAAAGAAAACAATGCCATAATCTGCTACACAATTGTCTCTCCGGAAATGCGGGAAGCTATTGCCCAAAGAGCTTTGGAGCAGGATGTGGAAGTAGTGGATATTTTGGGACCCATGCTTAAAGCCATTGAAAAGACCAGTGGACTTTTGCCTAAAAACCAGCCGGGACTTATTCATGCTTTGGATCACGAGTATTTTAAACGGGTGGCGGCCATTGAATTTGCCATTAAATATGACGATGGTAAAAATCCCTGGGGCCTATTAAAAGCTGATTTAGTTATTATCGGTGTTTCCAGAACATCAAAAACACCTCTGTCTATGTATTTGGCCAATAAACAGCTAAAAGTAGCCAATGTGCCTTTAGTACCGGAAATACCACCTCCTGAAGAATTGTTTAAAGTTCCCTCGAAAAGGGTTATTGGTCTGTTAATCGACCCTCATAAGTTAAATGAGATTCGTATAGCCAGACTAAAAGCCATGGGACTTGGGGATGGAGCAAATTACGCTGACCTTAGACGTATTAACGAAGAACTTGATTATGCCAAGGCCATTATGCAAAGAATTCATTGTACGATTATTAACGTATCCAATCGGGCTATTGAAGAAACAGCCAGTATGGTACTGGAGTATTTGCGTAAAAATTTTCCTGATGCGAATCATTAATTAAATTATTCTTTTTTAGTAAATTAGAAGTTTTTCATAACCAGCATTCATATGAGTGCTGGTTATCTTTTTACTCTATTTAAAGGAAGGTTTGTTGCTTTTGTAACGATAAGTAAAGTAAAAAAAAGGACATTCGCTTGTCAATGGCGAAATTAATAGTATAAGAAGATTAGGATGTTGACAAAATGGAAGATATGAAAGAAAAATACGAAAATTTCAAAGAGCAGGTACGTAGCCAGGCTGACATAGTCAGAGTGGTATCACAGTATGTAGACCTAAAGAAAAAAGGCGGCCGTTATTGGGGGTGCTGTCCTTTTCATGGGGAGAAAACCCCTTCTTTTACCGTAGACGAGGGAAAGGGACTCTTTCACTGTTTTGGCTGCGGGGTCGGTGGTGATGTTTTCACTTTTGTTATGAAAGAAGAAAACGTAACTTTTCCGGAGGCTTTGAAGTTCTTGGCAAATAAATTCAATATCCCCATTCCGGAACGGGAAAAAACGCCCGGTGAAATAGCAAGAGACAAGGAAGCTAAGGAAATTTATGGGGCAAATGAATTGGCTGCCCAGTTTTTTCGGTCCTGTCTTATTAATACAACTTATGGCCATACAGGAATAGCTTATTTGGCCGGCAGAGGGATTACCAGGGAGATTATCGACCAGTTTGGCCTGGGAATGGCACCTCCTGATTTCAATAAACTGCATCAAGCTTTAAAAAAAAAGGGTATCAGAGAAGATATTATTGTGAAGGCTGGTTTAGCTAACAGACGGGAAAAAGGCGGAGTATATGATAAATTCCGGGGACGGATCATGATTCCCATCCGGGATGCCAGAGGACGTGTAGTTGGTTTCACCGGGCGTATTTTGGATAAAGAAGCATCGCCGGCCAAATACATGAATACAGGAGATACACCTTGGTTTCATAAAGGAAATATTCTTTTTGGTTTAGACACAGCCTTGAAAGCAATCAGAACCCATAAGCAGGTGGTTGTGGTTGAAGGGCATATGGATGCTATCAGCCTGCATGCGGCAGGCATAGATTGGTCTGTGGCTTCCATGGGTACGGCTTTTACGGAAAAACAGGCTGAAATGATTAAGCGGTTAGCACCGGAAGTGGTTTTTTCTTTTGACAGCGATTCAGCAGGAAAAAATGCTGCTCTGCGGGCTATTCCTATAGCAATGTCTTTAGGTCTTAAAGTTAAAATAATGCATGTGACAGATGGCAAAGACCCTGATGATTATGTTCGTAAACATGGCAAAACTGCTTTTCAAAAGCTTATAGACGGAGCTTTGCCGGGTATTGATTATGAGGTGGAATCTACTCTTGCTGTTTACAATACAGGAGATTTAGCCGGTAAAGTAGAAGCAGTTTCTCATGTCCTGCCATTTTTCTTAGACTGTAAAAGCGATATAGAAGTAGGGGAAAGAATTAGAAATCTGTCCAGAAGATTGACGATAGACGAAGGCTTGATTCAAAGCGAATATAGAAAAATACTGAATAAAAAACGTCATGAGGATTATATTCCACCGGTAACTGTCACCAGGCCAAAAGTAGCAAACGCAACAGAACAAGCTGAAAGACATGTGATTTTTGCTTTATTAGCAGGAATTTCACCAAAAAGGTCGAATTATAATATCGGGGAAGAAATTTTTACCGGCGAAGCGAGAAAAGAAATATTTGCCAAGCTGCAGGAAAAACCTTTTACAACCCCTAAAGAAATGGCAGCAGGACTTTTTGAAGTGCTTTCGTCTGATGGAGCTTCAGAATTAACGAACATTTTACAGTTAGACTTGCCGACGGAAAGTTTACCGGTAATTCTGGCTGATTGTCTCCATCAATTGCAATTGGCAGCATTGGAACGAGAGTTTCAGCAACACAGTAAATTAGCGTCAGAATACGAAAAAGCTCAAAATAATGAGTTTTTGCAAGAACTGGAGATTTGTCAACGTATTAAGAATGAAATAAAGGCACTTAGTTTGAATCAAGCAGTTAATCTTCAGAAAGGAGGGAACGCCTGATGAAAGAAAAAAGCAAAGCTAAAGCTGGAAAAAAGGGAAACAGTGAGAAAAACCCTAAGGTGCTTTCTAAAGGAGGAAATATTTTGAAAAAGCCAAATAAAGATGCTAAAAAGCAACCGGCAGGAGAAAAGACTGAAAAAAAATCGGTTCCTAAGAAAGCAGCATCGAAGAAGAATAAAATCACTGTAGCCACAAAGGCAAAAGTTATCCCTCCGGTGAAGGAACTGAAAACCAAGAAAGCTGCAGTTAAAAAAACTGAAACCAAGAAAGTTATTGCCAAGAAAACAACGGGAGCGAAAAAATCTGATAAAATGAAAAAAGACAAAGAGAAAAAGTCAATTGACAATAAAAAAGACATAATGCCTAAAACAACAAAAACTGCAAAAGAAACTAAAGCACAAAAGAATGCATCTGAAAAAACAACTAAAGCAGTAAAAGCTACGGAAAAAGGACATAATTCAGCTAAGAATTCTAAGGGTAAAGCACAAACCATAGCTGACTATATTATTACTTTCATGGAATTAGCTAAAAGGCATGCAGGAGTATTAACTTACCGGGAAATTCAAGATGCTTTGCAGGGTGAAGACAATTTCAGCATTGATGATATAGATTCAATTTATTCGACTCTTGCTGAAAAAAATATTGAAATTATTGATGATGGGACAGATGATGATGATGGACCCCAAAGCTTGGATGATACTATCGAAGTGGACGAAAAGGAGTTAGCAAATTTAACTGTTCCGGAAGGCATTAGCATTGATGATCCTGTTAGAATGTACTTAAAAGAAATTGGCAGAGTACCTCTGTTAACCGGTGACGATGAAATCAAGCTGGCCAAACGTATGGATAAAGGAAATAAAGCCCAATACGTTATTAATGGACATATTCCTTCCTACATAGCTCAGCCTGAACTAAATAAGAGATTCATGATTCCCAAAATCATCGAAATGCTTGAAAAAATGTTGCAGGAAGAAGAAAAATGGTGCAAGGAACGGAGCGTTAGCGGTGTCTTTCGCAGCCTTATGAATTTGTGCAAGGACAATCCGAACCTGGACACTGAGTATTGCCGTAAGTTAACAAACCAATTTACTAAGGACGAACAAAAGCGGCTGGGTAAACTTTTGGCTGATAATAAAATCAAGATGCTGAACAACAAGAAAAAAGAGGGCAGCACTGCTGCTGCTCAAGATGATATTGACAGATTACTGGAAATTCATGGATATTTTGATATTGTTGAAGGCAAGCTTGATCATTTGAAAGTAAAACCCAATGAGAAAAAGCAAATTAGAGATTTATATGACCAATATGTTTCTCTATTACACAAAATCATCAATTGCGGCGAAAATGCTAAAAAATGTTTATCCGAAGCTAACTTGCGTTTGGTTGTCAGTATAGCTAAACGTTATGTAGGTCGTGGCATGCTCTTTTTGGACTTGATTCAGGAAGGGAATCTTGGCTTGATTAAAGCTGTAGAAAAATTTGATTACAATAAAGGCTTTAAGTTCAGCACCTATGCTACATGGTGGATTAGACAGGCTATTACCAGAGCTATTGCCGATCAGGCCAGAACTATTCGTATTCCGGTTCATATGGTGGAAACAATCAATAAGCTGGTCAGAGTTTCCAGACAGCTGCTTCAAGAACTGGGTAGAGAACCGACTCCGGAAGAAATTGCCAAGGAAATGGATGTATCGGTAGATAGAGTAAGAGAAATTCAAAAAATTGCCCAAGAGCCTGTTTCACTAGAGACACCTATAGGTGAAGAAGAAGATTCCCATCTGGGAGATTTCATTGAGGACCAGGAAGCACCTTCACCGGCTGATGCGGCATCCTATACATTGCTTCAAGAGCAATTGGGTCACGTACTTCAAGAGCATTTGAGCCCTCGAGAGAGAAAGGTTTTGGAGCTTAGGTTTGGCCTGATTGATGGCAGAACAAGGACTTTGGAAGAGGTTGGTCAGCATTTTGGCGTAACCCGTGAACGTATTCGTCAGATTGAGGCCAAAGCCCTGCGCAAGCTTCGCAGTCCGAAGCGCAGCAAGCCCTTGAAAGAGTTCTTGGAAGGCTGATAAGCAGTTCCACTCTAATTGCTACTGTGATAGGAAAGCTAATTGTCTTCGTTTAGAAGATGAATAGGCTTGACAGCTCTTACGTTTTGTTATAAAATTATCACATTGGGCCTATAGCTCAGCGGTAGAGCCACCGGCTCATAACCGGTTGGTCCAAGGTTCGATCCCTTGTGGGCCCACCAATCGACAGAATGCCGTTCCCGAAGGTTTTCGGGAACGGCTTTTTTGCGCCTAAAAAGGGGAAATAACCTAATTGTTAAGCCAATTAGTGAAAAACACCAAGAATCTCTTGCTAAAAAGACTTGGAATATTACAAAGGGCAAAAGGCAAATATATCGCTATTTAGATACCAAAATAAAGCAAATTTGAAAAGAAATTTGGTATAATAAAACTATGTAAAAAAAATACAGTTGCAATCCCACAGTCTGTGGAAAAATTGAGATTTATTTTGAGAGGTGAATGTTATATGCAAGAATGTTTTAAAAACGTACATTTTAGCAGAAAAGCAGGAGAACAGCTATTTTCCGTAAAGAGATTTGGCCTGAAAAATGTTGAGAAGGTTAATGGTTTTCATAAGAGTTTTCCTGAATATAAAGTGACGCCTTTGGTCAATTTGCAAAATTTGGCAGCCAAACTGGGAGTTGGCAGTATTCATGTGAAAGATGAAAGCTATAGATTTCATCTTAATGCTTTTAAAGTCCTGGGGGGCAGTTACTGTATTGGCAAATATATAGCCCAAAAATTAAACATGGACATTGGTGAGTTGCCTTATGCCAAGATTACCAGTCCGGAAATCAAAGAAAAATTAGGGCAAATTACCTTTGTGACTGCTACAGATGGCAATCATGGCAGAGGCATAGCCTGGACGGCCAACAGATTAGGACAGAAAAGCGTTGTCTATATGCCTAAGGGCAGTGCTTTAGAGAGACTGGAGAATATCCGGGCCTTGGGTTCTGATGCTTCCATTACTGACTTGAATTATGATGATGCAGTCCGGTTGGCAGCTAAAAAGGCGAAAGATAATGGCTGGGTTATGGTACAAGATACATCCTGGGAAGGCTACGAAGATATTCCCGGCTGGATTATGGAAGGCTACACTACTATGGCCTATGAAGCTGTAAAACAATTGGGAGAGGAAAAACCTACCCATATCTTTTTACAGGCCGGAGTTGGTGCTATGTCAGGCGGTGTAGCAGGCTTTTTTGCAGATTTATACGGCGATAAAGAACGTCCTATCATTACTGTTGTTGAGCCTAATAAGGCAGATTGTCTTTATAGAACGGCCTATGCCAATGATGGGAAACTGCATTTTGTTACAGGCAATATGAATACAATTATGGCGGGACTGGCCTGCGGGGAACCCTGTACTATCGGCTGGAATGTCTTGCGGGATCATGCTGACAACTTTGTTTCTATGCCTGATTTTGTAGCAGCCAAAGGAATGAGAACCCTAGGAAATCCTTTAGGTGATGATCCTAAAGTGATTTCCGGTGAGAGCGGGGCGGCTACTTTGGGCTTTGTAGCAGAACTTATGCAGAATGCAAGCTTAGGCTGGCTGCGGGAGCAATTACAGATTAATGCAAAGTCTAAAATTCTGTGTTTTTCTACGGAAGGAGATACGGATAAAGAAAATTATAGAAAAATAGTATGGGATGGAGCATATCCCAGTATTTAATTAAAGTAGAATATAAGCAGATTACGACGAATGATATATTGCTTAGAAGGACTTAAAATGCTATTATTAGCAATAAGAAAGAAAGTGGACGGTGCAATTACCAATGCTTACATACTGTTTTGACAGTCAAAACAGTATCAAAAGCTAATAAAAAGGGGTGGAACAAATGAAACTGAAAAAAATATTGCTAACGACATTTTCTGTGGTATTTCTTTGTGGAATAAATGAGCAGACACAGGCAGCCAAAGCCTATAGCACGGTAAGTCCTATAGTGAATAAAATTGTTAATGACCGGAATGACAAGTTTACTTTGGAATGGACCTATCCGGAGGTTATTATTCCG
Organism: Acidaminococcaceae bacterium; assembly: GCA_022653215.1. Taxonomy (GTDB): domain Bacteria; phylum Bacillota; class Negativicutes; order Acidaminococcales; family Acidaminococcaceae; genus JALCSJ01. The sequence continues at coordinate 1,218 of JALCSJ010000079.1, read as the reverse complement.
GGCAATACTGCTGCAGAAGAAAAGATAAATGCTTATTTCCTCAATGCTTATAATAAGGAAGAAAAAGAGTATCTTGCCAAGCAAGGAACAGATGATATTACTTCCATAAGTGAAAACTATGAAGTAAGTGTAAATACAAAAAAATATTTAATTATTAGAATTACGGGCATGACATATGCTTATCATGCTGCTCACCCGCTGAGCTGGGACTATTCAATTGCTTTTCGCGTGAGTGATGGGAAAAAATTAACATGGCAGGATTTAATCAGTTCCCAAGATAAGGATAAAGTTTCTCTTGCTGCATTAAACAGGAGATTGGCAGTACATCCTTTGGCCAATAGTTTCTTCCCGGTAAAAAACAAAATGCATCCATATGCCGGTGCTTATTTTGTGGATAAGAATCAGGAGTTTCATTTCCTTTATGGACAATATGAAATAGGGCCTTATGCCATAGGATTTGTTGATGTTCCCATGGGCGTGAAGATTAAATAATTGATAAGAGAGATAAAAGACACGATTCCCAAGGAGGGGAAAAGATTTTGGAGCAGAAATTAGAAAAACGGTATGGTTTATTAACGGCTATTGCTATGGTAGTTGGCATTGTAATAGGCAGCGGAGTATTCTTTAAAGCAGAAAAAATATTGAAAGCAACTGGTGGAGATCTGCCAGAGGGTATACTTTCCTGGGTTATAGGCGGCGTAATAATGGTTTCCTGTGCCTACGTTTTTGCGGTTTTGGGTACCAGCTATGAAAAGGTTAATGGTCTGGTTGACTATGCTGAGGCAATCGTAGGGAAAAAATATGGATATTTTATCGGTTGGTTTATGACCCTGATTTATTATCCAACTTTAACATCTGTACTGGCTTGGGTTTCTGCACGTTATACCGGCGTATTGCTGGGTTATAACATTGTTGGACCTCAAGTAATGACCATTGCTTGTTTATATTTAATAATGGCATATGCCCTTAATGCTCTTTCTCCTATTTTAGCAGGAAAGTTCCAAGTTGCTTCAACTGTCATTAAATTGATTCCTTTGATTTTAATGGCAATATTTGGTACGATTGCCGGGCTAAGGAATGGTATATTGCTGGAGAACTTTACCAGCGGCGTATTGCCCGGTGCACAAGTTAGTCAGCATCCTCTGTTTGTGGCAGTAGTTGCTACAGCTTTTGCTTATGAGGGCTGGATTATTGCCACCAGTATTAATGCTGAACTTA
>JALCSJ010000078.1 GCA_022653215.1 Acidaminococcaceae bacterium | reverse complement strand
TTGGTGCCTGGCACCAATGGCGATATTTTACTTAAGCTTATTGCTTCTGTTCAGAAGTTTCTTCCGGCAAGAAATAATCCGGATGTCTTGCTTCAATTTCCTTTAAATAAACTGCAATACGATCAAAATTATTATTTGTATAATCAATCAATGATTCAATTTGTTTGTTTTTCAGCCATTTTATAAGCATTTTATGATCATGAATAAAGTGCTTCCCATATAATTTTTCTTCAATATATAAATTAAGGAATCTATTGTATTGTATATTAGAAGTACGAATCATATCCCAAACATATTTTAACCCGGAATATTTAAATATCGTAGCATGAAACAATGTATCATAATCAAAAATGATTTTGATAGAATCTTTCTTGTTAATAAGTTCTTCAGCTTTTTTTATAATCTCAGTTAACTCTTTAACCAATGGTGCTGTATCCATTTTTGTGCAAATATTAAGCAAAACTTCTTTTTCCATACGGCAACGAAGTAATCTGCTTTCCAGAATATATTCCCTATCAATAAGTACGACCGATGTCTTTTTCTTAGGTTCAACTTTAATTAAATTTTCATGTTGTAAAATAGATAACGCTTCTCTAATGGGACTGCGGCTAACATTAAAATATTGCTGCAATTGAGGTTCACTGATTGTTTCACCGGGTTTAATAGTGGCCTTTATGATGCTTTCCCGCAATGATCTATATACATATTCTCTATTTCCTTCTCCATCTAATTGCTGCAGCTTATATATATACATAATAACTCCCCATCTGAATAATATCTTCATTTAATATAAACATATTATCATAAAAGAATTAATTTGCACAATAATTTTTTGGAAAATATAATCGGAGAACAAAATAATTTGTTCTCCGATTATATTTTGATAACATCAATGTGCGAGATTCTATTTATTTTCAGCAACAGGGACCTTAATGTTGATTTGGTGTCCGCTGTAGTTGCCAATTATACTGTGAACTTGTCCTTTGGCTGCAGCCAAAAGTTTTTCAAAATCTATTCCTGTCTCATAGCCTTGCTCATTAAGTGCCCAAACAACATCTTCTGTTGATAGATTGCCGCTGGCTCCCGGTGCAAACGGGCAACCGCCTAACCCTCCTAATGCGGTCTGTACTTTAGTTATCCCGCAATCAATTGCAGCAAAAGTATTTGCCATTCCCAGTCCCCGTGTATCATGGAAATGTACCATAATTTCCACATCAGGATAAGCTTGCTGGATAGCTTTAATTACTTCTTTAACTTGAGCAGGATCAGCAATGCCTATAGTATCACATAATGTAAGAATCGTCATACCGGCATCTTTGTAGTCCTTCAAGAATTTAACTACTCTTTCCGGATCTCTGTACTTGCCTTCATAAGGACAACCAAAAGTAGTAGCTAAATCCACAATAATTTGCATATCAGGATAAGCTTTTCTGATTTCTTTGAAAGCCTCCAAAGATTGTTCATGAGTTCTGTTAATATTAGCCTTATTATGGCTAACGCTTAAAGAAACAACGTAGCAGGCTTTTCTTAAACCAAGGTTGTAAGCATTTTGTGCCCCTCTCAGATTAGGAATCAGAGGAAACAAATCCACATTAGGATATTTTCCTAAAACTTCTTTAGTCACATCCGCAGCATCTGCCAATTGAGGAATAGCCTTGGGACTGACAAAGGAAGTGAATTCAATATGTTTAATCCCTGCTCCGATTAATTCGCCAATGATTTTAGTTTTTAATTCTGTTGGAATAGGAGCACATTTAACGCTCTGAAAACCGTCTCTCGGTCCAACTTCAACTATTTCTATTTTTTTCATATTACACCCTTCTCCTTTAATTCAGACAATTGAGTTGTATCCACTCCTGCCATATCTGCTAAGATACGAGCATTGTCTTCGCCTAGCAAAGGTGCCGGTTTACGTGGGCAGGATTTAGTTCTGGTCAATTTTTGAGCAGTAGCGGTAATCTTCAGCTTGCCAATACCCGGTTGATCAATCTCCGGGAACATGCCGCGATATTGAGCAATTTGCGGTTCTGCAGCAACACGGTCTAATGTATTTACAGGACTGGAAGGACATCCTGCATCATTTAATGCTTTAACAATTTCATCGATTTTATATTGCTCGGTCCAAGCTGAAATCTCCTTGAACATATCCTCATGGTTCTTTACTCTGTCCCTAATTTCTAAGAATCTGGTATCAGTCTTTAATTCAGGACGCTTCATAACATCACAGAGAATGGCATATAGTTTATTATTGCCTGCTGCAATAATTACATCACCATCTTTAGCCGGGAATGCATCATAAGGATAAGTTGATTCGTAACGATTGCCTATACGTTGAGGAATACGTCCTTCTGCCTGGTAAATCATCATAATATTTTCCATAGCAGATACAACAGAATCTACCAAAGCCACATCAACTAATTCACCTAATCCTGTGCTTTTCTTGTTATACAAAGCAGCTAAGATACCAATAGTCAGATTAAGTCCACCCAAAACATCGCTCATAGGAGTACCGCTTCTGGTAGGACGACCTCCGGGCCAGCCTGTTGTACTCATTAATCCGCCCATAGCCTGTCCTACAATGTCATAACCGGGACGCTTGCTGTAAGGGCCGGTATGACCAAATCCGGAAACAGCACCGTAAATAATGCCGGGATTAACTTCTTTTAAAACATCATAACCTAATCCAAGTTTTTCCATAGTGCCGGGGCGATAGTTCTCGATTACCACATCGGCCTTCTTAACCATTTTCTTAAATATTTCTTTTCCTTCCGGAGCTTTTAAGTTAAGAGTACAGCCGTATTTACTACGGTTGAAGTTAGCATAATACACACTGTTATTATTGATAAATGGTCCCATTTTACGGGTATCATCACCGCCTTTAGGATTTTCCACCTTAATAACAGTTGCACCCATATCTGCCATAAGCATCCCACAATAAGGACCTGCCAAAACACGGGTAAGGTCAAGCACAACTACTCCATCCAATAAGCCTTTCTCACTTGCCATTACAAAACCCCTCTTTCTAGATTTTAGCAAAATTATTATTTAGACTATAATCCTGAAGCATTAAGCAACCCCAAGTATTACAGCCACAAGAATCAAGATACAAGAAACACCTACACAATATTTTGCAGAGTACAAGATATGATCTTTTAAGGTAACACCTGCTAAACCGATTTCCAAGAACGTAGTAGGAACACAGGGAGAAATCGGCACACCAATGTTCTCGCCAATAAGCATTGCCAAACCGCATTTTTCAACATTACCGCCCACGGCTTTAACAACTTCGCCCAAAACCGGCAGTAAAGAATAGTAATACAGATCGGGGCTGAATACTAACCCTACGATTGGTCCCAAGCAGCCGACAATACGACCGGTATATACCAACAAAGCTTTAGGCAAAAGTCCTAAGATAATATTGGCAATAGCCAAAGTCATTCCGGAATCTTTAAATACACCTAGGAAAACACCGGCACAAAGGAAGGTAGCAGCAGTACCAACGGCAGTAGGAGCATGAGCTTCGATTCTCTCGCTTTGCTCTTTTGTTCCTTTATAGTTCACAGCAACTGCAACAGCTGTACCAAGCATAAATGCTAAGTAAGCAGGAATCTTGGTAACAATCATGGAACCGATAATAACAGCAGTTAATAACAAATTGAAAATTAAGAGATTAGGTCTCTTCAAAGCACTTTCTTCTTCAGTAAGTTCAGGACCGGTTACTTGCATATCTTTCAAGAAATTAGGACCGTATTCTTTATCAATACGTCTTTTATCTTTCATCCCGAAGAAAACTGCTAAGGCAATACCAATGATAGATCCCAAAATTTCAATAGGAAGAATCTTCAGCCACAAAGCTTGAGGTGTGGTAGGCATACCTAAATTCGTTACTGATGTTGCGGTACGAATAATGGTGCCGCCCCAGGGAGTCATATTCCAAGAACCGGTGATAACGCACATCAGTGTTAACATACTTAAAACATTCAATTTCATTTTCTTATACAACGGTAACATAGCAGGAATAGTGATTAAGTAAGTAGTAGCAGTTGCGCCATCTAGTTGAGAGACAAAAGCAATAAGCGTAGTAGTAATATAAACTTTAACAGGGCTGCTGCCGGAAATTTTCGTCAAACCCTTAACAATAGGATCGAACATACCTGCATCACTCATTAAGCCGAAATAAATAATAGAGAAAATAAACAATACTGCATTGGACATTGTGGTTTTAACACCGCCAGCTGCCCATTTATAAAATAACTGACCAATTTGTTGACCGGTAGTAAGAACCTCACCTTTAGGGCCACTATAACCTACAAGAAAAATCAATGCTAAACCTGCTATCAGCGGTAAAATAGAAAAAGCCACAACCGGCGATACTTTATTTTTCAGCAGAACGTACATCATAATACCAAGCATTATGATTGCAACTATAGCAACTACCATTTTTCAAATCCCCTTTCGTTTCTCCCTCTTTTTGTCGTTTTTAAACGACTGCTATGCCAGCAAATTTTCAAGCACAACCTTCCGCGGTTTAGGCTTTGTTTTACTTCTTGTCGACAAGTTCTGTGTTTTTATAATACTTCTCTTGTTATTTTTTGTCAATGCTGTTTTATCAGAAAATTCAGCTCAATTTTAAGAAAACTTTAAAAACAAGTGTCAGAGCCGTTTATAACGTTTGTTCTTTTTTCTTAGGGCTTTGCTACTATATTTTCCAATATCGGTATTTTCTGATAATTATTACTTGTTGTCGATAAGATGGTGTAAAAATGCAATAAAAGCGGGTCTCCAAATTTGGAGACCCGCTTTTATTGCAACCCTATACCATTAGATATTTGCTGCTTTCGCAGCCACTCTCTTCTCATCATATTCTTCAAAAAACGTCTTAGTATCTTTTACTACGACACTGCTAAACATAAGCAGAGAAAACAAGTTAGGAAGTGCCATTAGTCCGTTGCACACATCTGCTGCATTCCACATTACCTCCACGCTTGCTAAACAACCTAAGAAAGAAATAAAGCAATGGATCACACGGAAAGCCATTACACTATGAGCACCAAACAAGAAAGTAAATGCTGATTCACCATAAGTGTACCAACCGATAACGTTGGTAAAACAAAATAGCAGCAAAGAGACAACCAATATGCCGTGACCGAATACACCTAAGTTTTGGTTAAAAGCATTAGTAGCTAAAACCGTGCCATCCTTTATACCACTATTCCACACACCACTAGTCATAATAATAAGAGCAGTAAAAGTACAAATGATAATGGTATCGCAGAATACTTCCAAGATGCCATACAACGATTCTTGAATAGGTTGGTCTACCTTAGCTGTTGCATGGACGATAGCTGAAGAACCGATACCTGCTTCATTGGAGAAAACACCTCTCGATACGCCTTTTTTTATAGCAAAAGCCATTGTAGCACCGGCCACACCACCAATAACCGCATCTCCTGTAAAAGCAGACTGAACAATATAAAGAATTGCTGTAGGTATTTCGCTAAAATGCATAAACAATATTATGCTGCCGAATCCCATATATACAAAGGCCATTAATGGTGCAAGAACTGTACATACATCTGCGATTTTACCCAATCCTTTGAACACCACAAGAGCCTCTAGTACAAGAATAACAATACCCACCAGCCACCCGGGAACCGGCATGATAGAAAGTACAGCACTAGTCATCGTATTTACTTGCAAAGCACCACAGGAAACCAAGCTGACAAAAACAGTAAAAAAGGCAAATGCCCCGCCGAGAATTTTGCCAGCGTTTTTATTACTCAGCCCGTCTCTCAAAATATACATAACCCCGCCACGGAAATTTCCCGCAGCATCTTGCACACGGAAATGTACAGCCAAACAAATCTCCGCAAACTTCGTGGCCATCCCTAGGAGCGCCGCCACCCACATCCAAAAAATTGCACCGGGACCACCTACCGCAATGGCACCGGCTACGCCGGCAATATTACCATTACCAACGCAAGCGCTAAGAGCCGTAGCTAAAGCTTTAAAGCTCTGTAATTGACCAATGCCTTTATTATTACTGCTTGAAATATTCAGTACACACTCACGAAAAGCCACCCCGAAACGCCTAAACTGAACACCGCCTAATCTAACTGTGTATAATGCCCCTACTCCAAAATAGACAGCCAGCATAATAGGTCCAAACAAAAAGTCAATCATCTTTAATAGAACATTATTAATTTCTGCAGCCATTATTTATTTGCCTCTTCTCCCCAATATATTTTCCAGCAATTATTGCTTGTTTTGCTCCGAAAAAAAATCTACGGCTATGGCCTTGATGACCTCTCGGTTCATATTCATGCCATGGTCCGTATATATATCTACTTTTTCCATTTTGTTGTTTGGCTCTTTTTCTATTTCTTCCCTGAGCACCTTCATATTTGTTTGTTTATCCAAGAACTCGTCCACTTTGCCTTCTATGGTTAAAAGGGGTTTTTTAGCCAAAGCCGCACCATAGCTAGCCAAGTCAAAGGGTTCTAATCCTGCGCTGGCTTCTTGCCGAAGTTCCTCCAAGGAAAAATTCCTTAGCCAGTGGTCAAAATCATTTTCATATATCTTTTCCCATTTTTTTCTCAATTTAGAACTTGTTTTTACATCCCGAACTGTCTGAGCAATATTGTAAGGCATAATAATTGTACCGGCTTTTATTTCTTTTCGTTTATCCATAATGTGACAGGCCACCAGTCCACCCAGGCTATGTCCCAAAATAAACACTGCCGAAGAAGAGAATAAACTTCTTTTGTTTGCCAAAATAAAATCCACTACTGAAGAAGCATCTTCAAAACAGTTTTTTACAGAATAATCCCCCTCGCTGCCCCAACTACCACTGTAATGAAAAGAAATAGCACAAAATCCTGCGGCTTGCAATGCCATCCCGAAATCCAGCAATTTTTCATTACCAGGAATTCCATGACACATCAAGACAACAGGATGAGGACCTTTTCCTGCCGGAACATAGGTGGTAGAAAAGATTTTTCCCCTTTTTCCCGGAATTAAATCCGCCAAGGAACTAGGTGGGTTTGTTTCTCCGGACCAATCTTTCTCTTTCTTTAAGTACTTGTAATACTTCATTTTTGTCCGCCCGCTTTACACATAATTTTACAAAACGTTGCTATTATATCATTTTTTCATCATAAATAAAATACCATTTTAAAAAATATCGCCATTGGTGCCAGGCACCAATGGCGATATTTTACTTTACCGTTTTGTGGGCAATAGTTACTAATTCTCTGGCTCCACGACACAGGATTCCTCTGTCACCGCCGATAATCATAATGCGGCTGCCTCTGTCCTGCCAGGTTTTTATTGCCCCGGGCAATCCCTCCGGGTCAGCAAACAATGCTCCTACCAAGGGAATGTTTTTGCTCACCACTTTTTGTGCTACTTTATTTACCCGTTCCATAACAAGGGGATTAGTAATTTCACCCGGAATATTTAAAGATTGAGCCATGTCAAAAGCCCCTATCATTACTCCGTCAATATCCGGAACAGACAATATTTCGTCCGCATTGTCTACACCCTCTTTAGTTTCAATAGTGAGCCAAACAGAAGTCTGCTCCCTGGTCCATTTCATATGTTCCGCCCAATCCAGCGAATTGTATTCCGCCGCCCTGGTCCAGGGACAAGCCCCTCTCATTCCTTGAGGACTGTATTTCCCGGCTCTTATAGCTCTGCTGGCTTCTTCTTTGGTATTCACATTAGGTACAACAATGCCAACTACTCCCATGTCCATTACCTTTAAGATTGTACTCTCATAACTATTAGGGACACGCACTATAGCAGTAATTTGCGCCGCATCTGCCGCTTGTACCAAATAACGCAATTGGTCATAGCCAAACTGGCCATGTTCCATGTCTATCAGCAAAAAATCATACCCCTGATAAGCCATAGCCTCCACCACTTCAGACGAAGCCATTTGCACCCAGGCCCCAAAGGCACATTCCTTATTGGCCAATGCTTCTTTAATTCTATTTTTCTTACTATGCATATTTTCTATCTCCTTTTATCATGACTTAGCTAAAATTTTCCGGCAGATAATGAGAGACCAGTTTCCAGCCTCATGTCCATTTATGCAATTATCATAGCACAATTAGTTTCTAAAACCAATGGCAAAACAGGCCTCCGAAAACTCGGAGGCCTGCAACTATATTATTACTTTTAGTGCAACAGTAATGGCAGAAGCAATAGATTCTTTAGACATAGAGGGTGCAGGCGGCATTTTGCCAATGACTTGTTCCGGCAAAGCCGGCACATGCATAAAACCACCTATGGTCTGTGGAAATTCTTTAGCTAAATAGTACAATAGCACATACATAACATGATTGCACACATATGTCCCCGCTGAATCTGACACAATGGCCGGAAATCCGGCTGCACAAATTTCTTTAGTCATTTCTTTGATCGGCAAAGTCGTAAAATACGCTGCCGGCCCATCAGCAAAAATCTTTTCTTCCTGTGGCTGAAATCCGGCATTATCCGGGATTCTTCCATCGTCTATATTTATAGCCACTCTTTCCAGATCGATTTCCATCCGACCACCCGCCTGACCAATACACAGAACCACGTCCGGCCTATGCTCGGTTATTGCCTTGTGAATGGCCTCTGTAGACCGCTTGAACTCAGTGGGCAGCAGTACCTTTACTACCTCTGCCCCATTAATTGTATCCGGTACAAGTTCTACGCTCCTTTGAGCAGAATTTACCGGACTGCCGGCAAATGGTTCAAATGCTGTAAGTAAAATTTTCATAGTTAATTTCTCCCTTGTTCAATTTTAATATGCAAAAAAATTAATAAGTAAAATGTGTGTAACTAATAAAAGCAGCATAAGACTAATCTGTGATTTAATCACAATATATTTATCTGTAGTTTCCAGTAAAACAGCCGGCAGGATATTAAAATTTGCCGCCATTGGTGTACACAATGTCCCACAGTATCCAGCACTTATACCTAAGGCTCCTATTATAGTTGGATTTGCCCCTTGAGGAAACAGAAAAGGTACAGCGATACCAACCATAATCACGGAAAAAGCCGCAAAAGCATTGCCCATAATAAAAGCAAACAGAAACATTCCCAGACAGAAAACCACAACTGCAATAAAACGATTGTCCGGAGGGATAATACACACCGCTAATCCAGCGATTACTTTACCCACACCTGCTACAGTGAACAACGCTCCCAAGGCTGCTAAAAGTTGGGGAAAAATACTGGCTGAGCCCACTGTGTCCACCAATCTGGTGCTGTCCCATAGAATATATTTAACCGGTGCCCTAGTCACAAATAAGGCAAGACAAATGCCTATAATTGAAGAAATACCAATAGCATTACTCGCCCCAAATGGAAGCAATGTGGCCGCCAAAAAAGCAGTCAAAGCTAAACTCAAAACCGGAATGAATACCTTGCCGCCGATAACGCTTGCATTGTGCTTCACCTCTTCCTCAGTAGGAACATTGTTCTTAGTAGCACGCACGTTTTTACTGCCTGAAAGCAGGGCCAATAGTAAAATCCCGGCACCGGAAACCCAACCTGGCAAATGAGGCCCTGCCATAAAAATTACAGCCAAAATTAGCCAAAAAGCCGCCGTCCAATATCGATGTGGTGCTGTATCTCCGACAGCCTTTATTGCCGCTAGGATAAAAATAACACCAATAAGGGAATAAAATATCTCTATCATTTTATTCCCTCACTTTTAGCATATTTTTCTGCTAACCGCCGGTCTAAAATAATATTCTGAACAATGCTTAAAATCACAGCTGCTGCAGCAACTGGAA
>JALCSJ010000077.1 GCA_022653215.1 Acidaminococcaceae bacterium | reverse complement strand
CATGCTGCTGTTGTAGCAAGAGGCATGGGTACCTGCTGCGTATCAGGCTGCGGAGAAATGAAAATTAACGAAGATAAAAAATGGTTTCAGCTGAAAGACAAAACTTATCACGAGGGTGATTTTATTTCCTTGGACGGTTCCACCGGCATAATTTACGATGGAGACCTTGCTACTCAAGAAGCTGAAGTAAGCGGTAATTTCGGTCGTATCATGCGCTGGGCTGACCAATACAGAAAGATGCAGGTACGTACTAATGCGGATACTCCTGCCGATACAGAAAATGCTGTTAAGTTTGGGGCCGAAGGCATTGGTTTATGCCGTACTGAGCATATGTTTTTTGATGCAGAACGTATTCCTAAATTCCGCCGGATGATTTTGTCTGACACTCTTGAACAAAGAGAAAAAGCTTTAAGAGATTTAATTCCTTATCAAAGGAATGATTTTATTGCAATGTATAAAGCTTTAAAGGGCCGTCCTATGACCATTCGTTATCTGGATCCTCCCCTGCATGAGTTCCTGCCTAAAACAGATGCTGAGATTAAACAACTGGCCAAAGATATGGGGCTCACCTATACTCGAGTAAAAGCGCGCTGTGCCGAGCTGCATGAATTCAATCCTATGATGGGTTTACGTGGCTGCCGCTTAAGCGTTACTTATCCGGAAATTTGCAAAATGCAGACCAGAGCTGTTATTGAAGCAGCTATTGCCGTAAAGAAGGAATGCAATTACGATATTGTTCCGGAAATCATGATTCCTCTTATTGGTGACAGAAAAGAATTGCTCTTTATTAAACACATTGTTATCGAAAAAGCAGAAGAAGTTATGAAGGAACAAAAATATTATTTGAACTATAAAGTAGGTACTATGATAGAAGTTCCCAGAGCTGCTCTTACTGCTGATGAAATCGCCAAAGACGCGGACTTCTTCTCCTTCGGCACCAATGATCTGACCCAGATGACTTTCGGTTTCTCCCGTGATGATGCAGGGCAATTCTTAAGTCATTACTATGATAATAGAATTTATGAATTTGATCCTTTTGCCAAACTTGATCAAGATGGTGTTGGTCAATTAATGGAAATGGCTGTTAAGAAAGGCCGTAGTATCAATCCTTTGCTGAAATGCGGTATCTGCGGTGAACACGGCGGTGACCCCAGCTCCGTAGCATTCTGTCAGAAACTAGGTTTGGATTATGTGTCCTGCTCTCCTTTCAGAGTTCCTATTGCTAGACTGGCAGCAGCACAGGCCGCCATTACTTTGAAGAAAGAACAGATAGAACAGTAATTGGTTTTGTAAAACTAAAAAGGACTATAGCAAAATGACTTTTTGTCATCATGTTATAGTCCTTTTTTTAGTTTGTTTTCAAATCGGCATTACTCGCCCAAATAACTGCTTTCTTCAATAATAGCACCCATTTTTTGCCGTAATTCTTTGATTTCGGGATGAACTAAGTATTCATCATAAGTATAGGTTCTATCAATAAACCCGGTAGGTGTTATTTCTATGACTCTGTTACAAACCGTAGACAAAAGCTCATGGTCATTGGAACGGAGTAAAATAGTGCCGGGAAAAGCTATTAGACCTTTGTTTAAAGCCGTAATAGATTCCAAATCCAAATGGTTGGTAGGATCATCAAACATCAATACATTAGGTTCCTGCAGCATTAATCTGGCAAACATGCTGCGGACCTTTTCACCGCCGCTTAAAACAGTTGCCATCTTCTGAGTTTCTTCTCCGGAAAACAACATTCTCCCTAAGAAACCACGAAGGTAACTTTCTTCCTGGTTTTGAGAATAAGGACGCAGCCAATCTACTAAGTTTTCTTCCTTTTGGAAGAACTTGGTATTATCTTTGGGAAAATACCCTTGTATAGTTGTGACGCCCCATTTAAATTCACCGCTGTCAGCTTCAGTTACACCGCTTAAAATATCCATTAAAGCAGTTTGCGCAATACCATTGCCCCCTATTAAAGCTACCTTGTCGCCTTTATTCAGTGTAAAAGAGATATCTTTCAATTGCTGAACACCATTAACAGTTTTATTTAAATTGCTGACTGTTAATATATCGTCCCCTGCTTCTCTGCTGGGTTTAAAGTGAATATAGGGGTAGCGTCTGCTGGATGGTTTTATGTCATCCAGTTCAATTTTGTCCAAAAGCTTTTTACGGGAAGTAGCCTGCTTGGATTTAGAAGCATTGGCACTGAATCTCTGAACAAATTCCTGAAGTTCTTTAATCTTCTCTTCCTTTTTCTTGTTGGCATCTCTGGCCATTTGCAAAGCAAGAGTACTGGATTCCTGCCAGAAATCATAATTACCGGAATAAATTTTTGCCGTACCATAATCGAAATCCACAATATGATTGCAGACCTGATTTAAGAAATATCTATCATGGGAAACTACCAAAACAATATTAGGAAAGTTGTTTAAAAAGTTTTCCAGCCAGGCCACAGAATCATAGTCCAGGTTATTAGTAGGTTCATCCAAAAGCAAAATATCCGGTGTGCCGAACAAAGCTTGTGCTAAAAGGACTCTCACCTTTTGCTTAGGGCTCAGTTCACTCATTAATTTCTCATGCAGTTCAGGAAGAATGCCCAATCCGGACAGCAGCTGAGCTGCTTCCGTCTCTGCATCCCAGCCGTTTAATTCCGCAAATTCACTTTCTAACTGAGAAACTTTGATACCATCTGCATCACTGAAATCAGGTTTTGCATAAATAGCATCTTTTTCTTCCATAATATCATATAGTTTTTTGTTACCCATGATAACAGTTTTAAGTACCTGATATTTATCATAGGCAAACTGATCCTGTTTCAGCATGGAAAGACGCTGTCCCTGGTCAATAATAATTTTGCCGTCGCTGGCTTCCCGTTCCCCTGCTACCATTTTCAGGAAAGTTGATTTTCCCGCACCATTGGCTCCGATTATGCCGTAGCAATTGCCTTCTGTAAATTTCAGATTAACATCTTCAAACAACACGCGCTTTCCAAAGCGGTGGGTCAAATTTTGGGTTAAAATCATTGTTCTTCTCCTCTAAAACATAATGGGCTCATTATACCATATTTTCCCGGAAAGTCCAAAAATACCTAAAAACAAAAACCGAGAGAAGTATATTGTCTTCTCTCGGTTTCTCATTATTGTCTTACAGTTCTAAACTTCTATAATATTTTATTTAGCAGTTGTGCCAAACCACTTCTTATAAAGAGTATCATAAGTACCGTCTTTTTGCAGAGCTTCCAAAGCCTTATCCAATTCCTTGGCCAATGCTGCATTCTTTTTAGCGGTAGCAATACCGTAGTCCTCAGAAGTCAATGTTTTGCCTACAATTTTAGCATAGACATTTTTGCCGCTTTGTTGCAGGAAATATTCTTCTACAGGCTTATCTCCGATTACTGCATCAACAGCTTTATTCTTTAATTCCAGGCATGCCTCATTATTAGTATTAAAAGAAGTAATCACTGCATCCTTTATCTTGGCAGCTTCTATGGCACCGGTAGTACCAATTTGCACGGCAATCTTCTTCCCTACCAAATCTTTCACATCTTTAATCGTAGTATTATTTTTATCTACGACAATAGAAAGTCCTGATTTGTAATATGGCTTACTGAAGTTTACCTTTTTCTTTCTATCTTCGGTAATGGTCATTCCGGCAATAGCTACATCAATATTTTTGGCTTCCAGAGCAGGAATCAGAGCATCAAACCCCATGTTACGAATAGTACATTTTTCATAGCCCATTTTTTTAGCCATAGCTTGAATGAGTTCAATATCAAAACCCGTAAACTCACTGGAACCTGCCTTTTGAAATTCAAAAGGTGCGAAAGCCGGTTCTGTCCCTACAATCAATTCTTTTTTGGCAGGCGCTGCTTCTTTTTTTGTACTGCCACACCCCAGACATAAACTTACCAACAAAACACTGACAACAAACAATACAAATTTTTTCATTTAAAATACCCCCTCAGATATTTCCTCACAGTATATTTATGAGATATGTTTGCATAATTATACTGCTTTATGAAAAGTTTGTAAAGCATAAATATTATTTCTTTAACCAGCTCATCATTTCCCGTAATTCTTTACCAACTTTTTCCAAAGGATGATTAGCTTCCATTTTCTTGGTAGCAGTAAATCTGGCTTTGCGACCAGCACTGAATTCTTGGACAAACTCACTGGCAAAAGTACCGTCTTGAATTTCATCAAGTACCTTCTTCATTTCCTTGCGGGTTTCCTGAGTGATTATTCTCTTACCGGTACGGTAATCACCATATTCTGCTGTATTGGAGATAGAATAACGCATACGGGCAAAACCGCCGCTGTTAATTAAATCCACGATTAATTTCATCTCATGAATACACTCAAAATATGCCATTTCCGGTTCATAACCGGCGGCCACCAAAGTATCAAATCCAGCTTTCATTAATTCTGTAACACCGCCGCACAATACTGCCTGTTCCCCAAAAAGATCTGTTTCAGTTTCTTCTTTGTATGTAGTTTCCAAAATACCGGCACGACCTGCCCCGATACCGCTGGCATAAGCAAGAGCATAGTCTTTGGCCTTCCCGGAATAATCCTGATGAACAGCGATTAGGCACGGCACACCACGGCCTTCCATATACTGACTTCTCACAGTATGACCGGGTCCTTTGGGTGCTACCATAGTAACATCGATATCCTTAGGTGGAGTAACCAGTCCGTAATGAATGTTGAAGCCATGAGCAAACATAAGTATATTGCCGGGTTTAAGATTGGGTGCTATATCTTTTTCGTATACAGCAGGAGCCAATTCGTCGGGAACCAGCATCATGATTATATCTGCTTGCTTAGCTGCCTCAGCAGTACTCATAACTTCCAGTCCTGCTTTAGTTGCTTCTGCGCAGCTGGCAGAAGTTGGTCTGAGGCCAACAATAACCTTCATGCCACTCTCTTTTAAGTTTTGGGCATGAGCATGACCCTGGCTGCCATAGCCAATGATAGCTATGGTTTTGTCTTTCAGTAAATTTAAATCACAATCCTTGTCATAGTATTTGTTTATCATAATAATACTCTCCTTATTTTTTATTTTTCTCTGTGCGGTTTCCTAATTGCCCCCCATGAACGACTAACCGCTTCTACATATTGTTCTGCATGAGGAAATTGTTTGCTCCTTTCTTTTTGATTTTATCTATTAAACCAGAATTTCTAAGGAAATCCCGGGTAATGCCTCACTAAAATATAATAAAAAAACAGGTTCTGCTATTTAAGCAGAACCTGTGGTCAGACAACTTCATAGTCTGAGGTGCTGTTTATATAGCAAATAATTACCGTTCAAAATAATAATGACGGTGACGACGCTAATAATATTAATGACGCTGACGACATTAATAAGGACAGCAGAAATCAAACTAATAAGTGCAGAAAAAATGCACACTACAAGAGCAGTGTGCAAAACAATAATTTTAAAATTAAAAGTGCAGGCAGAAGCAAATGATTGCTCAGCACAATCATTCAGGCTATTCATGAAGTTGTAGTTGTAAGCATGATTTAAATTTGTCATGATGCCAGCTCCTTTGCACAAGTAAAATATGAATGTGATATTAAACCCAAAAACAAGTACTGTCAACAATTTTTGCCAAAAAAAATAAATTTTATTTTTTGTTATGTTTAAATGTAACGGCTGTTACAAAAATTGACCATTAAAAGTTTTTTCACGGTCTACTGCCCCATTTACACTTGTCTAAACCTATGGACCGAAAAACATACGAAGTATTGCCAAAATATTGCACAAAGTAGTATCATAGAATAAATAATAAAGCTATAATTTATTTGAGGAGGTGGAGCTATGAATTTTTTCACAAAGAAAAGCATGGTTTTTGAAGAATTGGGACAGAAAGAAAAATGGAAAAAAGCTAAAGAAATTCTTAAAGGTGCCAACATTGACATATCCAGCGGCACCTATCCCAGTGAACCACCTATGGGCGGGTGAGGCGCTCGCATAGACCTTAGGGACCTGGGACCCAAAGGTAAAATAGACCGTGAAGTCTATTATATCGAAGTAGCAGTTAAAGAAGCTCAGATGGCTAAAGATCTTCTGGCAGTAATAAAATAAAATACCGTTAATTATTCCTATACAAAAAGACTGTGACACAATATTAACATCTACTGTTGCAGTCTTTTTTTTGCTATTTTAATCTTGACAAAATTAGTCCAATTTGCTATATTCTATTTAGGTGATAACTTATGTTGATAACAAGAGAAGTAGATTATGCTTTACGAATTTTACGAGCCTTGAGTAAAGGCGGCCAGCTTACTGCTGTTGAATTAGCAGAGCAGGAGCAAATCCCCCAACCCTTTGCTTATAAGATTTTGAAAAAACTGAAAATTGGCAATCTTCTGGCAGTCCAGCGTGGAGCCTTGGGTGGCTATACTCTGGCAGCCGACCTGCACAAGGTTTCCTTGTTCGATTTGCTCGGCATGATGGAAAATGCCAAGTATCTATCTGCCTGTATGGACAAAAATCATAAATGTGCCTGGCGCAGCTCCAGAGAAAACGCACCTTGCAATGTACATGTGCATTTAGCTGCTATTCAGGCTACTTTAGACAAACAGTTAAAAGCTTATAGTTTATATGACTTAATTTCTTAGCAGCATTTGTTGCTCAGCAATTTGGTAGTGAAATCGGATAATGTTATCCGATTCTTAAATAAATATTTTGACTAAGCAGAGGAGGAAAGCGTATGCAATTTACCACAACGAAAAAACAAGAAGAGTTGCGTGCCCAAATACGCAGTTGGGCTGAGGAAACAGTAAAGCCTCAAGCATTTTTATTGGATCAGGGCAATGTCTTCCCCAAAGAAGCAGTTAAAGCTTTAGGAAAAATGGGTCTTATGGGTATCCCCTATCCCAAGGAATATGGCGGTGCAGGGCTGGATGTTATTAGTTACGCGATTGCCGTGGAAGAACTGGCCAGAGTTGACGGCGGTGTAGGTGTTATCCTGTCTGCTCATACCAGCCTAGGTACTTACCCTATTTCTGCTTTTGGCACAGAAGAGCAAAAGAAAAAATATTTAGTACCATTATGTACCGGAGAACATCTAGGAGCATTTGGTCTGACTGAGCCTAATGCCGGTTCCGATGCCGGCGGTACTGAAACAACAGCCGTGGATAAAGGCGATTATTATCTGTTGAACGGCAATAAAATTTTTATTACTAATGGTGGCGAAGCAGATACCTATGTAGTATTTGCTGTAACAACTCCTGACATAGGGGTAAAAGGCATCAGTGCTTTCATTCTGGAAAAAGGCTGGAAAGGCTTTACCTTTGGAGACCATTATGACAAGATGGGTATTCGTTCCAGTGCTACCTGTGAATTGCACTTTAATGATGTAAAAGTTCCTAAAAAGAATTTACTTGGTAAAGAAGGACAAGGTTTTAAGATTGCCATGAACACCTTGGATGGTGGACGTATCGGTATTGCCGCCCAAGCATTAGGTATTGCCCAAGGCGCCTTTGAGCAAGCTGTAGCCTATGCTAAAGAAAGAGTGCAATTTGGCAAACCCATTGCCTTCCAGCAAGGTATTTCCTTTAAGATTGCTGATATGGCTACTAAATTAAGAGCAGCCCGTTTCTTGATTTATTCTGCTGCTGCCCTGAAACAAGAACATGAACCCTATGGCATGGAATCTGCTATGGCAAAGCAATATGCTTCCGATATAGCTTTAGAAGTTACCAACGATGCATTGCAGATTTTCGGCGGCACCGGATACCTAAAGGGCATGGAAGTAGAACGTATGTATCGTGATGCTAAGATTACTACCATTTATGAAGGCACCAATGAAATTCAACGTGTAGTTATTGCTGCTCATATTTTAGGCAAACCGCCTAAAGGCGCAGATTCTACATCTAGCTTGCCAAAGAAACCGGCTCCTATTACCGGTGTAAGAAAACACCTTATCTTAAAAGAAGGTACACCTGAGGAACAAGTAACAGCTTTAGTCGAACATTTAAAGACAGATGGTTATGACTTTACTGTAGGTATTCCTATGGATACCCCTATTGTCAAAGCCGAAAGAGTTGTTTCTGCCGGTAAAGGTATTGGTGAAAAGAAGAATATGCAATTAGTTGAAAAGCTGGCTCAAGCAGCAGGTGCTGCTATTGGCTCCAGCCGTCCTGTTGCTGAAACTCTGCAGTATTTACCTCTTAACCGCTATGTTGGTATGTCCGGTCAGAAGTTTACCGGCAATCTGTATGTGGCCTGCGGTATTTCCGGTGCTGTTCAGCATCTGAAAGGCATTAAGGATGCTTCCACTATTGTGGCAATTAATAACAATGGTAATGCTCCTATTTTTAAGAACTGTGATTATGGTATTGTTGGTGACGTAAATGTTATTCTGCCTCTGTTAACAGCAGCTCTGGATACAGGCACTAAAAAGCCTGCTCCTCCTATGGTTAAAATCAAGAGACCTAAGATGCCAAGACCTGAACCCATTGGACCGCGTTTCATCTGCAGCGGCTGTGGTTACGAGTATGTTCCTGAATTAGGCGATCCTGAAAATGACATCCCGCCGGGAACTCAGTTCAAGGACTTACCTGAAGATTGGCGTTGCCCTGAATGTTCTGAAGCCAAAGACCAATTTGAACAAGCCTAAAATATAGTTAGGAGGAGATATTATGCATTGCGTAAGAAAAGTTACGGATAATTTATTTTGGGTTGGTGCTAATGACCATCGCTTAACCCTTTTTGAAAATTGCTTTCCTATTCCCCGTGGCGTAAGCTACAATGCTTACGTACTGTTGGACGAAAAAACTGTTTTATTCGATACTGTGGATTGGTCAGGTTGCCGTCAATTATTGGAAAACCTGGATTATGTACTTAAAGACAGACCTTTGGATTATCTTGTTGTAAACCATTTGGAACCGGATCATGCCGCTTCCATGGAAATTGTTCTGCAAAAATATCCTAAGGTGAAAATTATCAGCAACGAAAAAGCTTTTATGATTATGCACCAGTTTGGCTTTAAGGTTGATGCTCATGAATGCATCAAAGTTAAAGAAGGCGATACCTATTCCTTTGGCAAGCACAAAGTATTGTTTGTAGCTGCTCCTATGGTGCACTGGCCGGAAGCTATGGTTACCTTTGATACTACTAACGGCGCACTCTTTTCTGCAGATGCCTTTGGTACCTTCGGTGCCCTGGATGGCAAGCTGTTTGCCGATGAAGTTGATTTTGACAGAGACTGGCTGGATGATGCCAGACGGTATTTAACTAATATCGTAGGGAAATATGGAGTGCATATTCAGTTGTTACTGAAAAAAGCCGGCGGTATCCTCAATCAGATTAAATTCATCTGCCCTCTGCACGGTCCCGTATGGCGTAAAGATTTAATGTACTTTATTGGCAAATATGATACTTGGAGCAAATATATTCCTGAAACCAAAGGTGTAATGATTGCCTACGCTTCCATGTATGGCAATACGGAAAATGCTGCTCAGGCACTTGCTTCCAGGTTATGTGAAAAAGGCATGACTAACGTGGTAATGTACGATGTTTCTTCAACCCATGTTTCTCAGTTGATTTCTGAAGCCTTTAAGTACAGTCATATTGTCCTTGCTTCTGTTACCTACAATCTGGGCATTTATCCTGCTATGTACGATTTCCTAATGGATATGAAAGCCTTAAATGTGCAGAATCGTACCCTGGCAATTATTGAAAACGGTTCCTGGGCCTGCAAAGTAGGAGATTTGATGCAAAAGTTTGCTGAAGAAGAGCTAAAGAATATGACTATTGTTAACGAACGTTTAAGCCTTGCTTCGTCCCTGCGTGAAGACAAGGAAACAGAAT
>JALCSJ010000076.1 GCA_022653215.1 Acidaminococcaceae bacterium | reverse complement strand
ACTAACAATACAAATAACATAACGAAGAACACAAACGATATTGCAGGAAACACTACCAATATTACAAACAACGGAAACCGAATTACTAACTTAAAGACTACTGTGGATGCTGGTTGGGAATTGCAAGCAGGTGGCACTAAAGTGAAAGATGTTACACCTACAGATAAAACAGTTAATATTAAAGGTGATGGTAAATATCTTACCGTAACCGCAGATGGAACCGATGTAAAAGTTTCCGCTAATTTTAATAACTTGGCAGCAGGTGATACTAATGCGGTTTTGTATGATGGAACAACAAAAGATAAAGTAACCTTAGGCGGAGCTAATGGTACAACGCTTACCAATGTGAAAGATGGCGAGGTAAGTGCAACTTCCAAGGATGCAGTCAATGGTAGCCAACTGAACACAACAAACCAAAACGTAACCAATAATACTACCAACATTGCACTCAATACAAATAATATCAAAAATTTAACTACTACAGTTAATTCTGGTTGGGAACTCCAGGCTGATGGTGCTAAGGTTAAAGATGTTACCCCTACAGATAGAACGGTTAATATAAAAGGAGATGGCAAGTTTTTAACAGTATCAGCAGATGGCAAAGATATAAAAATTTCAGCCGACTTAAATAATTTAACTGGAGCTGATACTAATGCAGTATTGTATGACGGAACCAACAAAGACAAAGTTACTTTAGCTGGAGAAGTTGGCACTAAGATTACTAACCTAAAAGATGGTGATTTGACTGCGGATTCTACAGATGCAGTCAATGGCAGTCAGTTATATGCTACCAACCAGAACGTTCTTAACCTTAACACTAATTTTAACAAGTTGAGTAGTGTGGTTAATGCTGGCTGGGAAGTTAACGTTAATGGGAAAAAACTAAAAGACGTAACTCCTGATGATAGGAGCCTGAACTTCAAAGCAGGAGATAATATTACAATTACTGGTGAGGGCAATGATATTACCATTTCATCTAGCGGTACAGGACGAAGCGGATCTGACGATAATGCAGTTCACTATGATAATTCTAGTAAGGATACGGTAACGTTGGCAGGAGATAAAGGAACAAAAGTTACTAACGTTCAAGATGGTGAAATTGCTGAGGGCAGCAAAGACGCTATTAACGGCGGTCAACTGAAAAAAGAAATTAATACTAAGGATGGTACATACGTTAAGAATAGTAATACCGTAGGCGAAAACCTTAATGCTTTGGATAATCAAGTTAATGCTAACACCGGTGATATTAACAATTTGAAAAATAATTATGACAACATTAATAAAGACATGGGCAATGTTGTTAAGTACGATGGAGATGCCAAGGATAAGGTTTCTCTGGAAGGCACAAATGGTACTACTGTTACCAATGTAAAGGATGGAGAGGTTTCTGAAAAATCCAAGGATGCTGTCAATGGCTCACAACTGTATGATACTAATCAAAAGGTGACGAAAAATACTGACAACATTAACAATATAAACAACAAACTCGGTGATACTAAAGACGGAACATACGTATCAAACAGCAACACCGTTGGAGAAAATTTCAATGCTTTGGATAGTGCAATGACCGATATGGGTTCAAAAATAGATGACGTAAATGATAGGGTAGATAAAGTTGGTGCCGGTGCAGCAGCTTTGGCAGCCTTACATCCTTTGGAATTTGATCCTGATGCTAAACTTGATGTGGCTGCAGGTGTTGGTACTTATAAGGGTACAACTGCTTTGGCATTAGGTGCGTTCTATCGTCCTAACGAAAATGTTATGTTTAGCATCGGCGGAACTATTGGCGGTGGCAATAGCATGGTTAATGTTGGGGCAACATTTAAACTGGATGGGAAAAATAGAGTATCCAGAAGTAGAGTTGCTATGGCTAAGGAAATAGTTGACTTGCGTACTCAAATGCAAATGCTGGCCAGCAAAGTTAACGGCATAAGTGGTTTAACAGATGCTGCGATTGATTTTCCGGATGTTCCTAAGAATCATTGGGCTTATGAATACGTGACCAAGCTAGCCGGTAATGGTATTGTTAAAGGTTATCCCAATGGTAATTATGATGGACAACGTAACATGACACGTTATGAAATGGCCACCATTATTTATAGGGCATTACAAAAAGGACTGGCTGTTGATAAACGAGCTTTGGCAGAATTCAGACCTGAATTAGAGAGAATCAGAGTAGACAAGGTAGCACCGAACATTGAGCGTGTACGTATTATTCCCGGTCGCGGTTAATTATTAAAAACAAAAAATGGAGGAAAAAATTATGAAAAAAACATTAAAGGTATTATTTGTTACTATGGCTTTAACGGTAGTAGGTGCTAGTCAAGTGTTTGCAGCATCTATCGGATTGGTTAATCTGGGAACAATTATTCAACATCACAAAGATTTCCCTAAGGCGAAGAGTACACTTGAGCAATTAGTTGTTAATTACAGGAATGACTTTAATACTAAATATGCTAAAAAGCCTGTGGCAGAAAGACGAAAAATGGTAGAAGCCTATAATGCTCAACTGCAAAGAGACAAGGCAAGATTATTTAACCCAATAAATAAAGAAATTAACATAGATATAAATACTGTAGCCAAGGAAAAACATTTGGCCGGTGTTGCCGTAGCCGGTTCTGTAATCGAAGGACAAACAGTTAATATTACCAATGCTGTAATTGCACAACTTAAAAAATAAAAAGTTTGAGTTGTAACATACTGACAAGTAGATCGAGAGGAGCGTGCTTTTCTTTTCGGGACGTGTAAAGCACAGCGGTAGGCACTTTAGTGCCGTTAAGCCGCGTAGCGACGAGGACCTAGAAAAGACAACACGCTCCTCTTGGCTTTTTTATTGTGTTACGTTTTTTTGCAAGAAAGCAACACTAGGTCTAAAGTACTACTACATTGGATATACATAGAATAAAAGTTACCCTGTACGGCTGATGCAGTCTGAATTCCCCCATGCTAAGATGAAAACAAAAGAGCAAGGGGAGATGGCATTATGGAACAAGATTTGTCTTTATATAGTGTATTCTATACAGTCGCTAGAAACGGCAGTATTTCCGGAGCAGCAAAAGAATTGTTTATTACCCAGCCGGCTGTTACAAAATCAGTACATAGATTGGAAAAACATTTACGGTATCCTCTGTTTTTCCGTAATCCACGAGGAGTAACATTAACTCATGAAGGTAAGACCTTATATGGATATGTGGAACAGGCTTTAACAGCCTTGCAAATGGGAGAAGCCAGTCTGGACTGTATTTCTGATACACTTAAAGGTGTTTTGCGGATAGAAACTACTACAACCTTATGCCGCAAAATACTGACTCCTTATTTAAAAAAATTCACTAAAAAATATCCACAAGTGCAAATTAATCTGGGTATAGGAACTTCGGAGCAAATTCATCAGGATATTGCAGAAAACAAATTTGATGTTGGTTTGATTTGCCAAAGTCTATTAACAAAAAAAATGGAATTTTGTTCATTGGGACAATTGAATGATGTGTTTGTTTCCAATAAAACTTATTACAAAGGTTTAGGTAATAATAAACAAAAAACCAAGAGAAAGATGTTTAAAGGAACATTGATTTTAGTAAAAGGAGAAATAGTTAATAAAGAAGAAATAAATAATTATTTAGAGCAAAATTTTATTACTGTGCAGAATGTAATCACAGTTAACAGTACTGCTGCGTTAATTGAACTTACTAAGCAGGGTATGGGTATTGGCTTTGTAGCTAAAGAGTTTATCAGTCAAGAAATTCGTAATAAAGAACTTTTGGTAGTGCTAAGCAACTTTAAAAAGGTTCCTTTGTCGACTGGTTTGATTAGAAAACAGCAAACTTTGTGCAATCCGATTGCTAATAAATTCTGGGAGATGATTAAAACTGCAAATAAAGAAAAATCAGCCTGACATAATAGTTTGATATAAACACAAAAAATACGCTATAACAGTTATCTGTTATAGCGTATTTTTTTTGTTCATTTAGAATTACTCGCCAATCTTTTTGTTAATGTCGGCAATTAAAGCATCAACATCAAGACCATGAGCACTGGCACCTTGACCAATGGTTTCAAAATTAGCAGCCATGCAGCCGATGCAGCCCAGTCCATATTGTTGAAAAACTTCAATGATTTCCGGATGTTCTTGAACTGCTTCAATAATTCCGGTATCTCTGGTAATTTTAGCCATGTGAATCCTCCTTAAAAGAATTAATTCCTGCAAAGTAATTATACCACAGTTTGGCAAAAGAAAACAATAAAGTATAGCAACTAAGTAGGAAATATTGCCAACCTAGGAAAAAAGGGGTAAAAACTCCAAAAACATACGCAAATATGTTGCTTTTTGCTAAAAAAAGCATTATAATGGTGAAAAGTGGGTAAAAGTGGTGGAGAAAGTAGGCGAGTGAATAATGCTAATGGGTGAATTTGAACACAATATTGATGCCAAAGGCCGCTTATTCATGCCTGCTAAATTACGTGAATCACTTGGTAAACACTTTGTTGTAACAAAAGGCGTGGACGGATGTTTGGATGTATATCCGTTAACGGAATGGGAAAAATTGAAAAATAGTTTTGCCCAGAAAATGATGCCAAAACAAAAAGAAAGAGACGTTTCTCGTTTTATTTTTGGTGGTGCAGTAGAAGCAGAACCGGATAAACAGGGAAGAATCCTTTTGCCGGTTAATTTGAGGAGTTATGCTAAATTAGATGTTACAGCCTTGATTGTAGGTGTAGGCGCTAAAGCAGAAATTTGGGATGTTAAGCGCTATGCTGAGTATAATGCTAAAGTAGAAAAAGATGTTGTGGAATTAGTGGAAGAGCTTGATTTTGAGTAAGCAAAGATTGGATGGAGCACATGGAATTTAAGCATACAAGCGTGCTGTTAAATGAAAGCGTTGATTGGCTAATTACAGATAAAGATGGCACTTATGTAGACTGTACTATGGGGGGCGCCGGACATTCTTTCCATTTTGCCCAGCTTCTTTCAGCTTCAGGCCGGTTAATAGGCATTGATCAGGATGCAGATGCTATTGCAGCAGCTACTGAGAAGATGCAAGGACTGACTTGCCACGTAGATATTGTTCGTTCTAACTTTAAAAATTTCACTCAGGTATTAGATGATTTAGGAATAGATAAAATTACAGGTATTTTTTTTGATTTAGGTGTGTCCAGCTATCAGCTGGATGATCCGGAACGTGGCTTTTCTTATATGCACGACGGACCACTGGATATGAGAATGGACACCAGACAAAAATTAAGCGCGGCTTATGTAGTAAATACCTACACAGAGCAGCAACTGGATGACGTTATTCATAATTACGGAGAAGAACGTTGGGCCAGACGCATTGCTAAGTTTATTGTAGCACAACGTAAAATAAAACCGTTTACAACTACCGCAGAATTGGTAGAAGTAATAAAACAAGCAATACCAAAAGGCGCGAGACAGGATGGTCCTCATCCCGCCAAACGTACATTTCAGGCAATCCGTATCGAAGTCAACAATGAATTAGGAATTTTAGCTCAAGTTATAACCGATGCTGTGGATCGCCTGGCACCGGGTGGACGGATAGGGGTCATTACTTTTCACTCCCTCGAGGATAGGATTGTGAAACACACCTTGAAGCAATTGGCCAAAGGTTGTACCTGTCCACCTGAATTACCGGTGTGCGTATGTGGTAAAAAGCCTACCGTAAAAAAATTAAAAGAATTTGTACCGACTGAAGAAGAATTAGCAGCAAATCCCAGATCTCGTAGTGCAAGACTGCGAGGTGCAGTAAAAATCTAAACAGGGGGATTATAAGGATGCTGGCAAGAAATTATAACTATGATAACTACGCATATGACAATTATGCCTATGATGATAAATATAAAAAAGAGCCCCAGCAAGAAGCTCCGCAGAAAGTTGTAAAACATGATAATTACAGAGCTTTAAGACATCAGGTCATTTTCTTGTTCCTAGTGGGTGTTCTATGCTATTTTGGCAATGTGGCGATCAGCGAATTCTATGTAGTGAAAACCAGTAATTTGGTTAACTTGAAAAAGCAGGAAGCTACTCTTTTGGGAGAAAATCAAACTTTAAAGTTAGATGTAGACAGATTAAGCAGTCCGGAGCGAATTACTGCTATTGCTAGCAGCAAATTAGGTATGAGCACAGCTAGAAGTAATATATATGTACATATGAATAGCGATAAGATTGATTACGATGGTTATGCTTATGCCAAAAAATAAACTTTTGTTTTATGGGTATCAGTTTGTTTAAAGCAGCCATTAAGGCTGCTTTTTGTATAACAATCCAAGGAGGCAGAAAAATGGTTAAAAACTTAGAAGAAATTCTGGCACTTTTGCCAAAGGCTAAGGTATTAAGCGGCACCACAGCAAAAGAAATTACAGATATCACCATAGACTCAAGAACTGTGCAACAGGGCAGTTTATTTGTTTGCATTAAAGGTGTTCATACAGATGGACATAATTATATTGATAAGGCAGTTGCCGCAGGGGCAGTAGCTGTTTTAGTGGAAGAAGATACTAAACCGCGAGATGGTTTAACCGTGGTTAAAGTTTCTAGCAGCGAAGAAGCTATGACTGCTATTGCTCCTTTCTTCTACGACTATCCAGGGAAAAAATTGCGGATGATTGGTGTGACCGGTACCAACGGCAAAACAACTTCTACTAACATAATAAGAATGATTTTGCGTAAAGCAGGGTTTAAAGTCGGATTGATCGGTACGATAAATATTATGATTGAAGACAAAATTGAAACCAGTCATAATACAACTCCTGATGTGGTGGATTTACAGAGAAATCTGTATAGGATGGTTCAGGCCGGGTGTGATTATGTTGTGATGGAAGTATCTTCTCACGCTTTAGCATTAAATAGAGTAGCAGGCATTGAATTTGATGTAGCGGCACTTACGAACATAACTCAGGACCATTTGGATTTTCATGGAACTATGGAAAACTATCGTGAAGCTAAAGCCTTGCTTTTTACGAACTTGCATAAAGGAAATAAACCTAATAAAACGGCAGTTTTCAATATGGATGATCCCAGTTCAAAGATTATTATGGATAGGACGAAAACAAAGGTTATTACCTATGGTAAAGGTGATACCAATGACATTTATCCTTTAAGTTTTACTGTTGGGGCAAAACATATGAAACTGAACCTTCATACACCTGATGGTGATATGGATCTTTTGCTGCACATTACAGGGGAATTTAACGTTTATAATATTATGACGGCAGTTGGTGTAGCCATTGCAGAAAAAATCGACCCAACGGTTATTATGAGCTGCTTGGACGGATTTACAGGAGTAAAGGGACGTTTCCAATTGGTAGAGGCAGGACAGCCCTTTACTGTAATTGTAGATTATGCCCATACTCCGGATGGCCTGGATAATGTACTGCGTACTTCCAGACAGATTACTAAAGGAAAATTGTGGGTAGTTTTTGGCTGCGGCGGCGATCGGGACAACAAAAAGCGGCCTATTATGGGAAGAATTGCTTTGGAATTAGCTGATAAACTGGTTGTAACCAGTGATAATCCTCGCAGTGAAGATCCGGAAGTAATTATCAGCGATATTGAAAAAGGGTTGGCAGGAGCTCCTGCTACTAAGGAAATACATAAGATTACAGACCGGAGGGAAGGAATTTATTTTGCCCTCTCCCATGCAGCGGCGGATGATGTTATAATGATAGCCGGCAAAGGCCATGAAAATTATCAAATACTAGGAGATAAGACCATTCATTTTGATGACTGTGAAGTTGTGAGGGATTATTTCAAAAAGGGGAATTGAAATGTTTAAGGCTAAATTAATTGTTGAGGCAACGGGAGCCGTAACAAGTGCTCTTCTTGATACTGAATACACGGGTATTACCACTGATTCCAGAACGATTATGCCGGGAGAAGTTTTCGTAGCATTAAAAGGCGAAAAATTCGATGGGCATACTTATTGCAAGAAAGCTTTGGAACAGGGCGCGGGAGCAGTTCTGGTTGAAAAAGAAGTGGGAACAGACCCGGCTAAGACTTTTTTAGTCAAAGATACGCTGGCTGCCTATCAGCAAATAGCCAAAACTTATCGTAAAAGCATGAAAAAGGTTAAAGTTATTGCCATAACCGGTTCTAACGGCAAAACTTCCACAAAAGATTTAATCGCTGCTTGTCTGGCAGAAAAATTTAATGTAATAAAGACACAAGCTAATTTTAATAATGAAATAGGTCTGCCCAAGACACTTTTGACCATTACTCCCACTACGGATTTTGCCGTAGTGGAGATTGGCATGAGAGGCCTTGGGCAGATTCGTGCCATGAAACCTTTAGCTGCCCCTGACACAGTGGTTATAACCAATGTAGGCGATACCCATATAGAACTTTTAGGCAGTATTGAAAATATTGCTAAAGCCAAAAGTGAGATTTTGGAGAATTTAGGACCTCAAAATCATGCTATCCTTAATAATGATGATGTCTTTGTTTCTAAAATGACTACTGGCGCAAATATCACTAGATATGGTATAATAAAAAATAGTGCAATTAAGGGATTTAATGTGAAAATAAGCGGTAAAGATACACATTTTTCTTATAAAAGTGCACTGACTAAGCAAACCCAAGATGTAGTGATGCCACTATTGGGTGAACATAATGTTATGAATGCTTTGGCAGCTATTGCTGTGGCAGAAATTTACCAGGTTCCTGATAAAGACATTGCTCATGCTTTGCATAATATTGTGATGACAGGGAAACGTCAAGAAATACTCCATTTTGGTGATGTAACTGTTATTAATGATGCCTATAATGCCAGTCCTGCTTCTATGGAAGCGGCCTGCAAGACACTTAAAAGTGTAGTGGAGGCACAGGGTAAAGGCAGAGCCTTGGCAGTTATGAGTGATATGCTGGAACTGGGAAAAACATCTAAAGAAGCTCATGCTAAAGTTGGCGGTTATGCGGCCGCTGCAGATGTTAGCTGTCTTATTACTTATGGATGTGAGGCAAGAGCTATCAGCGAAAGTGCTGCAAAAAAAGGCGTACAGGTTTATCATGTAAAAGACCGGACGGAAGCAGCAAAAGTTTTGAAAAAAATAGTAAAGCCTTTTGATGTTGTTCTGTTTAAAGGCAGTCATTCCATGGCTGTGGATAAAGTAATAGACTTAGTATTCAAGAAGGAAGAAGGAAAATAATGTATTTTATAGTTTTGGGAGCTTTTCTGACCAGTCTGATTATTTGTGCCCTGACAGGGCCTTTTATTGTTAAAGCAATGCGCAAATGGCACTGTGACCAAAGCGTTAGGGATTGCGGACCTAAGGCACACCTTAAAAAGAATGGTACTCCCACTATGGGTGGTATTATTATTATTTTAGCTATACTGGCAGCCAGCTTTCTGTGGTGTCCCATGTCACCCAGGTTGGGAGCAGGACTTTGGCTGGTAGTGGCCTATGGCCTTATTGGTTTTATTGATGATGCTATTAAAATTGTCCGCAAAAGGAATTTAGGACTTACATCAAAACAAAAGTTCTTTTTACAGATTTTGGCTGCTATAGTATTTTTAATTAGGCCGGGAGATGTGACACCGGGCAGTTCCCTTATCTGGATTCCCGGGTTTAATCAGATTATTGACCTAGGAATTGGCTATTATATTTTTGCTATCTTACTTATTGTTGGTACTACCAATGCAGTTAATTTGACGGATGGCCTGGACGGCTTAGCTTCTTTGGTTACAGTTCCCGTTGCTTTGTGTTTTGCTTTTATCGCTTATTTGGAAAAAGATTTGAGTACGGGAAATTTTGCCATGACCATAGCTGCAGCTTGCATAGGTTTCTTAATATTTAATCACTATCCTGCTAAAATTTTCATGGGTGATACA
>JALCSJ010000075.1 GCA_022653215.1 Acidaminococcaceae bacterium | reverse complement strand
GAAACTTTAAGTCATTCAGAAAATATCACTGTATTGGCCAATACCATTGGCTTAGGTCTCTTTGTAAGCTTTTTTGCCACGGCTATAGGATTCCTTTTCGCCTATGCACAGGCTTTTTTAAAGATTCCTTTTAAGAAGGCATTTAACATAGTAAGCATTCTGCCTATTGTTTCACCGCCCTTTGCTTTGGCCATGTCTTTTATTATGCTTTTTGGTCAGCAGGGTTTTGTGAGCAAGGTTATCCTGGGAATTAAAAATGCCAATGTCTATGGTTTCGCGGGACTGGCAACTGTGCAGATTTTAACCTTTTTCCCGGTAGCATATCTGGTTCTTACGGGACTGCTCAGACAGATAGATCCCTCTCTGGAAGAAGCAGCACGGAATTTGGGAGCCAGCAGATGGCAGACCTTTAGAACTGTGCTTCTGCCTTTGATTACTCCCGGTATAGCGAACAGTTTTCTGCTGGTTTTTATTCAGACGGTAGCAGATTTCGGTAATCCTATGGTTATCGGCGGTAATTTTAACACTATGGCTGCTCAGGTTTATTTGCAGGCCATGGGTAATTATGATATTAAAGGCGGGACGGCCTTAGCTACGGTGCTTTTAACCATTTCTATTTTAATGTTTGTTTTGCAGAAGTACTGGGTAGGCAATAAATCTTATGTTACCTTAACAGGCAAGCCTTCCCGAGTAAGAGAATTGGTTAATGATAAGGCTAGCTTAGTTATTATCGGTATTCCCTGCTTATTAATCAGTCTTTTTATTATTGTCCTATATGGTTTGATTCCTCTGGGCAGTTTCGTAAATCTTTGGGGCATTGATTATACCTTTACCCTCAGACATTATAAATATATCTGGGAATTGGGGGTCAAGCCTATTATGGACACAACGGAGCTCTCTCTGATTGCTATGCCTATTACCGGTGTGCTGGGTATGATTATAGCCTTCCTGATTGTGCGCAAGAAATTCGTGGGCAGAGGGGTTATAGAATTTACTTCTTTGCTGTCCTTGGCTATTCCCGGTACTGTAATCGGTATGGGTTATGTTTTGGCTTATAATGAACCGCCTCTGGTTCTTACCGGCACAGGTATTATTATAGTGCTGTCCTTTATTTTCAGAAGTATGCCCGTAGGTATCAGAGCAGGTGTGGCTTCCTTGCAGCAGATCGATCCGGCCATTGAAGAAGCAGCCCAGGATCTGGGGGCCAATTCTTTTAAGGTCTTTCATTCGGTAACCATTCCCCTGATTAAATCAGCCTTTTTCAGCGGTTTGATTTACAGCTTTGTAAGAAGTATGACGGCAGTCAGTGCCGTAATTTTCCTGGTTTCAGCCAACGTTAATCTGCTTACTGTAGCTATTATGTCCCATGTAGACGCAGGTAGGCTGGGTGTGGCGGCGGCCTATTCCACAGTGCTTATTGCCATTGTGCTCGTTGTAGTAGGAATTTTGACCCTGCTGCTGAGCAGAATCGGCGTTAAAGTTTCTGACATGCAAGGTTAAGGGGGAGAACAATGACAAAAGCAAAAAAAGTTACCATAAAAAATTTAAGCAAGATTTATCCGGGCCAAAATGGCAAGCAGGTAATTGCCGTTAATCATGTTTCTCTGGATATTAATCCGGGAGAACTGGTTACTCTTTTAGGACCATCCGGCTGCGGTAAAACCACTATACTACGTATGGTGGCAGGGTTTGAAATTCCGACCCATGGTGATATTTACATAGGTGAAGATAGGGTTAACAGCCTGACTCCCGATAAAAGGGATACGGCCATGGTGTTCCAGAGTTATGCGTTATTTCCCCATTTAAATATTTATGATAATATAGCCTACGGATTAAAAATTAAAAAGTTTTCCAAAGAAGAAATAAAAAACAAAGTAAATGCTATTTTGGAACTGGTAGGATTGACCGGCATGGAAAATCGTGCTCCCAATCAGCTCTCCGGCGGCCAGCAGCAGCGTGTTGCCTTGGCAAGAGCCCTGGTTATGGAGCCCGGTGTTTTGCTCTTTGATGAACCCTTGTCCAATCTGGATGCCAAGCTGCGTGTTTACATGCGTAACGAAATTCATAAGATTCAGCGCAAAGTCGGCATTACCAGCATTTATGTAACCCATGACCAGTCAGAAGCCATGAGCCTTTCAGACCGGGTTATTATCATGCACGCAGGGAATATTGAACAAATCGGCACACCCCATGAAATTTATATGAAACCGGCTTCAGAATTTGTGGCCGATTTTATCGGTATTGCCAATATTGTTCCTGCAACAGTGGTAGAATCCAAGCAGGGGGCCATTACCGTGAAAATTTTCGGCAAGGATTTCAGCACAGACTATGACAAAGAACTGGCCGTTGGACAGAATTGCAAAGCAGTTCTGAGACCGGAAGCAGTACAAATAGGTGTAACAGGGGAAGTTGAAGCTAAAGTTACCTCCAGTATTTTTATGGGTGAATCCCAGGACTATGTGGTAGACGTAGGTGGGACAAAACTGCAGGTTAAAGAATACAATCCTGGCAGCAAGCAGGTTTTTGCCGCAGGGGAAACAGCTTTCTTAACCTTGGATAAGAGAGCTTTGCATGTGCTGCAAAGTGCAAAAGCATAAGGTGAGACATTATGAAGAAAACGATACTTTCATTAATTTTAAGCTTGAGTTTTACCGGCTCAGCTCTAGCCTGTACTCTGTTTGGAGCAACAGGTATAGGAGTAGAAGGGGGCGGTACTCTTGTGGTGAAAAACAGAGACTGGAAACCA
Source organism: Acidaminococcaceae bacterium (assembly GCA_022653215.1). Classification (GTDB taxonomy): domain Bacteria; phylum Bacillota; class Negativicutes; order Acidaminococcales; family Acidaminococcaceae; genus JALCSJ01. Next base: position 7,125 of record JALCSJ010000075.1, on the reverse strand, counting down.
ACTTACCAAAAAGTTGAATTGGTTGCACCGGCCGGAGGTTATCGTTATTACGCACTGCTTACAGGCAAGAAAAACACCTTTGATGCAGGAGGAATTAACGAAAAGGGGCTTTTTGTAGCTATGTCCACAGTAGGTTCCATACCTAAAGCGGAAAGAGCGTTATACCCCAAGTTTCGCACTCAGGACGGCAAAAGAGCCAATGACTATATGCTGACCCATTATGCCACAGTTTTGGAAGTAGTGGAAAGTAAAGAAAATATCTGGTCGGAGCCGGTAAATTTTATCGTAGGGGATAAAGACAGTCTGGCCATTATTGAAGTTTTGCCCGGTGGTAAGAGAAGCATAACTTACCAGGAAAACGGTACGGTTTGTCACACTAATCATTATGTGGATAAGGACACGGTGCAGGGCAATAAAAAAATCGGCAAAAGTTCTTTAACAAGATATAACCGTATCAGGGAGCTTTTAAATGAGCATATTGGCAAATTTATTGTCAATGATTTTTGGACGATGAGTAAAGACCTAAATGCCGGTCCCGACAACAGTATTTTCCGTACCGGCAGCAAACCACAGGGTACTCGCACGGTAGCTGAACTGGTAGCCAATCTTCCCAAAGACGGCAACTTCAGTCTGGAAATTCGTTATCAGCCTACACCTGAAGCAACTCAATGGCAAAGTAAAACTATAACACCTAAGGACTTTCAGAAATAAAAATAAGCTGTAACATAATGACAAAAGTCATTGTGTTACAGCTTATTTGTTTTTAGGCTTTTTCTAAGCGGGCATTGCGGAAATAAATGATAATGCCGCAAGTAACGATACAGAGATTTAAAACATAGAACAGCATCACATACCAGCTGACAACTTCCATCCAATGGGAAGCAGTGCCCACAATATTAACGTGATGATGTATGGTTATACATTTTCCGATAATGGCAAAAACGTAACCAATCCAAATAAGAAAATAGAAAAGTACACTAATACCTTTTGTGGAACGGGCTTTCCAGGCTTTCCTGATATTCAGGGGCCAGGAGAGACCAAAACATAAAACCATCAAAGTTTCCAGAATGTTTGCTGCAGTTAACATGTGAATTCGCCACCTTTTCTTTGAGTAGATTTATAATTACTATTTCGTTAATTATAATATAAAGGAAGCAAATAAATCAAGTGTTAAAAACTGAAAAAACATTATATTCATATTGCAAAAAACGACCATCTATCTAATAGGCAAAAGCCTTAAGACAAGTGGTCGTTTTTAACTTTGGACAAATTATTCAATGTGTGTTTTTAATGCCCGTTGATAGAGCAGAAAAACCAGCAGAGTAGATAATATATCTGCAGCAGGCTGGGACCAGGCTACACCATTTATTCCCAGGGCCTTATTCAAAATAAAAAGCATAGGAATATAAATAATTCCTTGTCTGCTAACGTTAATAATAAAGGAACCGTTAGCATCGCCCATAGCCTGCAGAGTGTTGTTCAAAACATAATAAACACCGAATAAAACAGAAGTAGTTAAAAAGATATGGACGAAAGTAACTGCGTATTTTATGGCGGTAGGATTAGTCAGAAAAGCTTGGACAATATTAATGGTAAAGAAATAGCAGAAAATAGTAATGAATAGGCTTAATAGAAAAGAGAAAGCTAAAGAAAAATGAAGAATCTGTTTAAATCGAGTCCAAAGCTTTGCGCCTACGCAATAACCTAAAATAGGTTGGACGCCTTGCCCTATACCCATGGCAACCATGGTGGTAATCATACTGACCTTCATGGCCACACCTATGCTGGCCAAGGCCATATCACCGTACCCGGCCATTAACCCATTAACAATAACCTGAGAAATACTCATAAGATTGAAACCCAGGGAAGCAGGAAAGCCTATAGCATAGATAGCTTTAATATATTCTTTATTTAAAGAAAAGTCTTTAAAAGCAATACTTAAAATAGATTTTCCTTTTGAGAAGTACAACAAATAATAGGCTGTACTAACTACATTGGCTAGAAGCGTAGCAAGAGCGGCACCGGCAATATTCCAATGAAATCCTAAAATCATAATTGGGTCCAAAATAATATTCAGCACATTACCGACAATTTGACCGGTCATGGCCTGGACGGAAGCACCTTCGGTACGAATAATATTGGTATAGGTGGTGGCAATCATAGCACAGGGACCACTGAAAGCAACGATAGTAAGATAGGTCTTGGTGAATTCCCAGGTAGCGGGGCTGGCACCAATAAGTTTTAGCAGTGGGTCCATAAAAACCAGAAAACAGATTGTTAAAATAACACCAATAATGCAACAGCTCCAGAAACAAAAAGAGCATACTTTTCTTGCGTATTCTTTATTGCCTTGACCTAAAGCCCGGGAAATAACAGAAGTGCCGCCTAAACCATAAATATTGCCTATGGCCATAAAGAGGAGAAAGACAGGGGTAGCTAAGGAAACCGCAGCTACCTGGAGAGCATCGCCAGTTTGTCCAATAAAGAAAGTATCAGCCAGATTATAAATCAGGACCATAATCATGGCAGCTATGGATGGCAAAACATTCTTAATGACAACTGTTTTCACAGGAGCATTGGCAAAGAGATTTAATTTATCTTTTGTTTCCAGTACTTTACTCAATGTTTTCTCCTTTCAATGAGGGAAATTACTCATTATAACTAACTTCATCACCATCTTTTAAAGCATTAGCACCGCTGGTGATTACAATATCACCTTCGGATAAGCCACCTGTAATAGCTACGGTTTTGTCGTCACTAATACCTGTCTGAACTTTTTTAGTAACGACTTTTTTGTTTTCCACAATAAAAACTGTATTATCACTGCGTACTGCCGCCTTAGGAATTGTCAGGGTATTAGCTGTACCGGCTTCTTCGATAACATAGACTTTGGCAAAAAGTCCGGGCTTTAATTGATAGTTTAAGGCAGCATTATCAACGAGAACTTCTGCCTTAAAAGTATGACTGGCAGTATCTATGAAGCGGTCAACCTTATTAATCTTTCCGGTAAATTTCCTGTCAGGAAAACTATCGCAAACTAAAGTGGCAGTCATACCTTCTTTAATTTGGGAAAACAGTTTTTCCGGGAAACTGACCAGGCATTTAATTGAAGATATATCAGCTATGCGAATAACGCTAGTATCAACAGTAACCTTAGTCCCCAAAGACAAACCGTAATCATCTAAGACAACACCATTAAAAGGTGCTCTTAGATAATAATCATCTAGGGAAGCTTGGGCGGCATCTGCATCAGCCTGAGAAGAGGCCAGGGATGCTATGGCCTTATTATAGTCGGCACTGGCGGTTTTGCTGGTGGTACGTTTAGAAGCAACTTCCTGCTGAGTGGTATAGCCTTTAGCTATAAGGATATCGTAACGTTCCTGTTCTTTGGCTGCATTTGCAGCCTGAGCCTGGGCAGAAGTGGCAGCTGCAGAATTAACTTCGATTTGAGCATTGGCTGCAGCCAGCTTGGCACTGACATTCTTGTGTTCTAATTCTACCAAAAGCTGGCCGTTGGTAACGGGCTGATTCTTTTGAGCATAGAACTTTTGGATGGGAGCTTCTACTTTGGATTTAATAGTTACATCGGCAATGGCTTCCAAAGAGCCGGTAGAGCTTACTCCCTGGGTAAGGGAAGGGTCATAGGCTGCTTTAGCTACCTGTACTTTGGCAGCCATAACAGTGGTAGAGGCAGTCTTTGTGCTTAGAAAGTGATGAGCCACCCCAATACAGGCCAGTATGCACAGGGCGATAATTAGATTTTTCCGTTTAAAGGTTTTCCCTTCTTTAATTTTTATTATTTCTTTAGGATTCATCCCCATTGTTTTTCTCCTTCCACTTCTTAATATCTAAAGAATCTACTTTACTAGAAATTTTATCGGAAAAATTTGTCCACCAAGTTTGTAACTTAACGCTGTATTTTTCTTTGGCATTATCCATAATCAGATAAATCACAGGAATAACCAGCAAAGTCAAAAAGGTGGAAGTAAATAATCCGCCGAAAATTGTAATACTCATAGACTGACGCATTTCAGAACCTTCGGATAACTGGAGAGCAGCAGGTACAGCACCAATCATGGTGGAAACGGAGGTGATTAAAATAGCTCTCAAACGTAAAGGCCCGGCATTGATAACAGCCTGAATCTTTTCCTCACCTTTTTCTCGTTCACTATTGATGAAGTCCACAAGAATAATGCCGTTATTAACAACAATACCAACTAGTAGGATAAGCCCTATATAACTCATCATATCAAGCTTACAGTTGGTAAGATATAACATGCCAAAAGCCCCGGGAGTCAAGAGCGGCAGAGAGAACATAACCACAAATGGATGTATGAAGGATTCAAACTGAATAGCCATAATGATATAAACCAAAGCAATGGCTACTATAATTGATACACCTAGCGTTTTAAAGTCATCTTGCATGGTTTTACTCATACCCGTTGGTACAATGTTAATGCCGGAACCGGGGGTGATATATTTTTTGCTTAATTCTGTGAAGTAGGTCATGGCCTCACCGGAAGAATAATCTTTGGTTACGTTAGCAGAAATTGTTATGCTATGGCGACGATTATACCGCTTCACAACATTGGGTCCTTTGGTATTGTCTACATTGAAAAAGTTGTTAGCTTGTATAATTTTTCCCTGACCGGTTTTAGCATAGACATCTGAGAAAGAATTAATACCATACCTGTATTGGGTGGGTGCCATCATTCTGATATCATAACGATAGCCTTGGTCTTTAAATACACCGACTTTTTTGCCGCCGAAAATAGCATTTAACTCTGTACCCAAAGCTCTAATATCAACATTCAAAGTATCTGTAATACCACGATTGATTTTTACATTATATTCCGGTTTATCCAATCGGACGTCAGTTGACATATCAAGCAAGTTACCGGTTTTTCCGGCATCCTCCATTATCTTTTGGGCAATAGGATAAAGTTCTTCTGCCGTACTGCCTATTAAAGTCATGTTTACATCTTTGCCGGCTTGAGTTGAAAAGTTAGTAGTTACGTCTCTATATTGGGTAAGGAAAGGACGAATTTGATCTTGTACTTTATCGTAGGATGGACGATCTCCCTTAGGAATTAGCTGAGCATAAATCGTACCTTGATTTTTTTCTGTGCCGCTATTGGTACCAATAGTAGTATAAGTATATTTTACATATTTATTGTTGCGGATAGTTTTGCCAATGTCTTGTAAAGTTGCATAACTTTCGTCAAGAGAAGAACCGGAAGGTAATTCGCAGTTAACTTGGAAAACTCCCTCATCCATACTAGGTATAAAGCTAGTGCCAATTCTGCTAGCCAAAAAAATTCCTAAAGCAAAACAACCGCCAGCCATTAGCATAGTGGCTTTTCTGTGATATACAGCCCATGTCAGGGCTTGACGATAGATTGTTTCTAAAGCAGTAAGCTTATTATTGCAGTAGTTACCGATTCTGCTTAGCTTGCTGAATTTCAAAATACGTGAACAGCTAAAGGGTGTCAAAGTCATAGATAAAATCAGGGAAATAGAAATGGTCAAAATTACCGTTAGTCCGAAAGCCCTAAAAAATTTGCCTACAATACCACTCATAAAAGCAATAGGGGTGAAAACCGCAACTGTGGTCAGCACCCCACCGGTAACTGAGAAGGCCATTTCTTTGGCCCCAACTAATGCGGCATCCATGGCTTTTTCTCCGGCTTTCATATGACGAGTAACATTTTCCAAAACGACCGTAGTGGCATCAACAACCATGCCAACGGACAGAGAGATAGCCATCATAGATAGGCCATTTAAAGTAATATTAAGCTTTTGCATAATGATAAAACTGCCCAGTAGACAAACGGGTATAGTAATAACTGTTACAAAGGTTGCCCGAAAAGTTTGCAAGAATAAGAACATTAATATAGAGGTAAGTAAGATAGAACTTTCTGTATCAGATAATGCACCATTAATTGATGAATGAATAAAATCTGCCTGATTATAAATGATATTCATTTTTATTCCCGCAGGCATGGAAGATTCTAGTTCTTTTAAGGTCTTTAAAACATTTTCACTCAATTCAACTTCGTTGGCACCACTCTGCTTTTTAACACCCACAATAATGGTCTTCTCATCATTATACATAGCAGCATCGGCAGTTTCTTCAAAACTATCTTTTACCGTAGCTACATCTTTCAAGCGTATAATACTGCCATTAGTAGTGGTAATAGGGAGATTCTCCATTTCTTCTACGGTAGCGTATTCTGCGTTAACACGTAAGTCCACATCGTAAGTATCACGGAGCACACTGCCGGCCGGTAATTCTACATGTTTCTTGTTTACGGCAGTAGCAATGTCATCCATAACTAAACCCTTGGCATGAAGGGCAGCCGGGTCTACCCAAATGCGAATTTCCCTGTCTCTCAGGCCTGCCGTAGTTACAGCCCCTACGTTATTGACAGCCTGCAATTGAGGTTTCAAAATTTTACTGATATAGTGAGACATTTCTTTTTCCGTAGCATTACCGGTAATGGCAATTTGGACAATGGCATCGGAAGTCGCATCTAATTTTTCTACAATAGGTGAATCAGCTTCATCAGGTAAGTCGCCAGCCGCGGAAGATACCTTATCCCGCACGTCACTGGCAGCAACATTAATATCTTTGTCCATGTTAAATTCAATAGTAGTAACACTGCGTCCTTGATAGCTACTGGAAGAAATGCTGTTGACACCTGAAATTCCATTTAGTTTTTCTTCCAATACATCTGCCACATCGTTATCCATAACAGAGGCATTAGCACCTGACATAGTGGTGGTAACGGTGACTATGGGAAAGTCCGTATCAGGACGTTTTTGCTGGGGCATTTGGGTATAAACGTAAATGCCAAAAAATATAATGGCTAAGGTACAAATAATAACTGTAACAGGTCGCCGTATGGATGTTTCTATTACATTCATAATATCCCTCAATTCTAGATCAGACTTCCAAAAATTACATAGCATACTATACTTTCTCAAATAAGATAGCATGCTATGTAATTTTTGTCAATGGTATATGCAATAAAATAGGAATTACCGGATTGTTTAAAAAGTTGTCATTTGACAGTTGTTTATTAGTATGCTATATAATATCTAAATGTAAACATAAAGGAGCAA
>JALCSJ010000074.1 GCA_022653215.1 Acidaminococcaceae bacterium | reverse complement strand
AGTCGCGGTCAAAGTCAACCTCGTCATTGAAAAGACGGCCGTTTAAGGCACCGAAAGTACCAAAAGCATCAGCGGAGAAGAGGACACCACTCGTGGTGTCGAAACTGACAATAACTTCCGGCCAGTGAACCATAGGAGCATTGACGAAAGCAAAAGTATGCTTGCCAAAGGATTGAGTATCCCCCTCTTTAACAACAACTTTTTTCTCGGGGTTAATAGTGAAACCGAATTGCCCCATGAGAGTGAAAGCTTTTTCGGAAGCAATTAAAGTTACATCAGGATAACGGAGGAGTAATTCTCCGATAGAAGATGCGTGATCAGGTTCCACATGGTTAATGATGCAGTAATCTAAAGGCCTGCCTTGGAGAACAAAGGCCAGATTTTCAAAAAATTGCTTGCCAGAGGCAAGTTCTACTGTGTCAACAAGAACTGTTTTTTCGTCCAAAAGCACATAGGAATTATAAGATATGCCTTCAGGGATAGGATGAATATTTTCAAACAGTGACAGACGCCTATCGTCTACACCAATCCAGTATAAATTTTCTGTAACTTTTCTAACGAAGTGCATATAAAACCCCTCTCTTTCTCTTTGCAAAAATTAGGTAAAACTAATATGAAAAATTTAAATCACTTAATTATACTATACCAAAAATGAAAAAACCACCCACAATTATATGGGTGGTTCATAGGCAACGTAGCAATAATATTAAGCTTTTTGTTCAGCATCTTTTGCTTCTGGAACTTTGCCGCTGAGAAGCTCACCACCACAGTGCTTAACAACCATGAGAGCAAGGAACATAAGGGCTAGGGCAACAACTAACTGCAAGCCGTCTACCATTGGTACAAAAGAACCGGCAGACATCTTACCGAAAATACCCTTAACACTTAAAATCAAAGCAGTGAAAGTAACCACAAACATGAAGACCATTGGTACATAAAGCATCCAACCTTTGCGACCGGTGGACTTTAAGAATACAGCAAGACCGATTAATACCAGAGAAGATAATAACTGGTTGGCAGCACCAAATAAAGGCCAAATGTTCAAGTATCCGCCTAAGCAAAGCAGATAACTGGGAACCAAGGTAAGAATAGTAGCAACATAAGTATTGCTGCAGAACTTTCTCACGCCGGTTAATTCGCTGCCATCTTCATTAGAAAGAATTTCCTGCAAAGACATACGACCGATACGGGTTACAGCATCAATAGTAGTCATAGCCAAAGCAGATACGCACATAGTTACTATACAGGCACTGATGTTAGCGGGAATACCAAACATGGTGAAGTAACCGCCGATAGCAGTACCGAAAATAGCGAAAGGAGTTGCTTTGGGCAGAACACCGTTTACTGCTGCGGAGCAGGCAATTACCAAAGAAACAACACCTAAAGTTGATTCAATCAACATAGAACCATAACCTACAGTCAGCATATCTTTTTCATTGGAAATTGTTTTGGAAGAAGTCCCGGAAGAAACTAAGCTATGGAAACCGGAAACAGCGCCGCAGGCAATGGTAATGAACAAGATGGGGAACATAGGTTTATTAGCAACTGTAAAGCCAACATAAGCAGGCATATTAATGGAAGGATTACCAACAACAATACCAAGAACACCTGCCAAAATCATACCCAACAGCAGGAATACGCTTAAATAGTCGCGAGGCTGAATCAATAGCCACATAGGCATAATGGAAGCAGCAAAGCAGTAAGCATAAGTCATATACAGCCAGGTAGTACGTCCGGCAAATATGGGATTAGCAATACCTGCATAAATCATAGCGAAAATGCATACAAGACCAATAGCCAATTCTTTCTTGCCTGTAATATTAAACTTTCTGGTAACTATACCGAAGATGATGGCAACAAAAATATACAAGACAGAAATGGAAGCAGCTGCAGCATTGGGAACCAACTGAGCACCGGTTTTAGAAAAACCGTTAAAAGTGCTGGCCATAATATCAGAGAAAGCCGCAATAACCAACAATGAGAATAACCAACAGAAAATCAGGAACATTTTGCAGCCTGTTTTTCCTACATATTTCTCAATAATCTTCCCCATAGATTTGCCGTCATTTTTCACTGAAGCATACAATGCAGTGAAATCTTGTACAGCACCGAAGAAAATACCGCCTATCATAATCCACAACAAGGCTGGCAGCCAACCGTACATAGCTGCAATAATGGGGCCCGTGACAGGGCCGGCACCTGTGATAGAAGAAAATTGATGAGCAAAAACAGTAAATTTTGAAGCCGGGGCAAAATCTTTGCCGTCTTCAAAGCGATAAGCCGGGGTTCGAGCATCAGGCTGAATACCCCACGTCTTCACAAGCCATCTTCCATAGAATAGATAGGCACACGCAAAGACAACTACCGCCAGGCCAACGATCGTTAAACCGTTCATATAAATCACTCCTTTGTAAAATAATAGACACCATTGTCTAAAAGCAAGAGACACAGTGTCGTTAGCATGGTACTAATTGCCTAATGGGAAAACTTTAGCACTACTAAGAACAGTTGTCAATAAAAAATCACAAAAAATTATAAAAGTTCACAAAAAATGATAAAAACCAGTATAAAATGTTAGTAAGATTACAGTTCTTCTGATAAGATTTTTGCAATAATAGTTATAATATAATATTGAAGTAATAAAGATTGTATTATTAGTCTAATACCGCTCCTGTACTATGATAAAGTAACATCTCTTAGAAATGGACAATTGTACGTTAAATACACTACAAAACATTCTGCAGATAAATTTATGTTAGCAAAGAAAGTATTCATAATACATGAAAAAATATCTTTACAAATTAATTTTAACGAAGTATAATATCACCATTAAACAACAATGTTGTTGTGGGCGTGAGCCCCAGACTCCATTGTTGTTTTTTTTGCGTGGAAAAGCAGGTCTGTAAACAAATGGGAGGTAATAGCATGAAAGATGTAGCTAAATTATTTGGAAGTTTGGTATTTAACGAAACAGTTATGAAAGAGAAATTGCCAACAGCAACTTATAAGGCATACAAACAGGCAGTGTTAACAGGTGAACCTTTGGATTTACCTTTCGCTAATATCATTGCCAATGCCATGAAAGACTGGGCAATTGATAAGGGTGCTACACATTTTACTCATTGGTTTCAACCAATGACAGGTATCACTGCAGAAAAACATGAAAGCTTTATTACTCCTACTGAAGACGGTGGAGTAATTATGGACTTTTCCGGTAAGGAACTGATCAAAGGTGAACCTGATGCTTCCAGTTTTCCTTCCGGTGGTTTGCGTGCTACTTTTGAAGCCCGTGGCTATACAGCCTGGGATCCTACTTCTTTTGCTTTCCTGAAGGATTCCACTTTGTGTATTCCTACAGCTTTCGTTTCTTATACAGGAGAAATCTTAGATAAGAAAACTCCGTTATTACGTTCTAATCACGAAATTGATGTAGCCTGCCGCAGAACACTAAAATTATTCGGTAAGCATACAGACAAAGTCGTTCCTACTGTAGGACCGGAACAAGAATATTTCCTGATTGATAAAGAACAGGCCGACCAGCGTCGTGATATTTCTTTCACTGGCCGCACTTTAATTGGTGCTATGCCTCCTAAAGGCCAGGAAATGGATGACCATTATTTTGGCATCATAAAACCTCGTGTTAAAGCATTTATGGAAGAATTAGATGATACACTGTGGAAATTAGGAGTATTTGCTAAAACCGAGCATAACGAAGTTGCTCCTTCTCAGCACGAACTTGCTCCTATTTATACTGTAACTAATGTGGCTTCTGACCATAACCAACTGACCATGGAATTCATGAAGAAAATTGCCTTGAAACATGGTTTGGTTTGCCTATTACATGAAAAACCTTTTGATGGCATTAACGGCAGCGGCAAACATAATAATATTTCTTTCCAGACTATGGAAGGTGAAAACCTCTTGGAGCCTGGCGATACTCCGGAAAAAAATTACCAGTTCTTATTTATTTTGGCTGCTATCATTAAAGCCGTAGATGAATATCAGGATATGCTGAGACTGGTTGTGGCTACTCCCGGCAATGACCATCGTCTGGGAGCTAATGAAGCACCACCGGCTATTATTTCAATGTTCCTGGGCACAGAACTGGAAAAAGTTTTGGACGCTATTGTTGCCAATAAGCCCTATGTTCCTACTGATGCCAAAATCATGGCTTTAAGCGGTAACTTTATTCCTCATTTCCTCCAGGATAATACTGATAGAAACAGAACTTCTCCTATGGCTTTTACGGGCAATAAGTTTGAATTTAGAGCAGTAGGCAGTGCTCAATCCATTGCCGGTCCCAATATTGTTCTCAACACTTCTATTGCTGATGTTTTAGATGGTTTCGTAGATGAAGTGGAAAAAGCTAAAGACAAAAAAGCTGCTATCAAGAAGATTATTCGCGATACTGTTATTGCTCATAAGAGAATTATATTCAATGGTGACGGTTATACTGATGCATGGGTTAAAGAAGCAAAGAAACGTGGCCTTTTAAACCTGAAATCTACTCCGGAAGTACTGCCCTATTGGCTGAAGAAAAAGAATGTTGACCTCTTCACAAAACATGGTATTTATACAGAAACAGAAATTCGTTCCAGAGTAATAATTCATTTTGAAGAATACAATAAGACAATTAACATCGAAGGTAAAACAATGGTAGAAATGCTGAAGAAAGATTTGCTGCCTTCTGCCAGCGCTTATGAAGCCGATTTGACTAAGGTATTGGCCAACAAGAAAGTTGCCGGTATTTCTACAACAGGTACTTTTGAAGCAGAAATGGTTAAAAATATCTCTGCTTTGTCTACAGAATTATACAAAAAGACAGACCTGCTGGGAAAAGCCATTGTTAAGACTAACAAAATTACTGATTTAGAAAAGAAAGCCATTTCTTTCCATGATAATGTTATAGCAGCTATGGCTGATTGCAGAAAAGTTGCTGATGAATTAGAGCCTTTGCTGGATGAACAATATTTAAATTATCCTACTTATGGCAAATTGTTATTTAGTGTTAAATAACCAAATACCCCTTGGTTATGCAAAAAGCATGAAGTATTAGATAATAAAAAAAGAGACTATAAGGTCTCTTTTTTTATTATCTTTTCTGTATAAGTATGCTATAATATACACAATTATATTTATTTGCTTAAAACAGGAGAACAATTTAATCGGGGAGGATTTAAAGTGGCTAATGTTTTTAGAAAGAGAACAAAACATAGTATCTTTTCTTGGGATGGATTAGGAGATATTGCCGAAGGACGGAAAAATCTGGGACCGGAAGTTCCTGTATTTATATATAGATTGTTACAGTATACCCTATTAGATGTTTTGACAACAAAATATGGTCAGCAAGATGCTGATGATCTTTTTCGCAAGGCAGGGTATATGGCAGGTAAAGCTTTAACAGAAAATGCCTTAGACATCCATAAAAGTATAGATGAATTTATTAGTGAACTGCAAAAATATTTAAAGGATAATAAGATTGGTGTTTTGAAAATTGAAAGCTTTGACGAAAAAGGTCTCAATTTCTTTTTGACTATAGGTGAAGATTTGGACTGCAGCGGCTTAAAACCAACAAATGAAGTAGTATGTTTTTATGACGAAGGATTTATCCAAGGTATCATGGAAGCTTATACAGGAAAAAAATTTATGGTAAAAGAAGTGGATTGCTGGGCTAATGGTGACCGCGTCTGTCGCTTTAAAGGCTGTCAGGTATAATAAAAGATAGGAGTTATTTAAATGCAGACCCAACAACAGGTGGCAGATATTATATTTAATTTTCTCAACAATTTAATATATGAACCGGAAAAAGCAGTTATTAGGCAAAAAGATTTACCGAAAGAATTTGCTGATGTAGTTAGGGGTTTAAAACTGTTTGGCAAATGGGTTAAAGAAACACGGGACTTTGCTATTGATATAGGTAATGGCAACATAGACGTGAAGCCTCCCAGCAGTGATAATGTTTTGGCTCAGCCTATTAAGCTCCTCCAGTCGAACATGGCACATCTTACTTGGCAGGCAAAAGAAATTGCCAAAGGAGATTATCAGCAAAGAGTAGATTACATGGGAGAATTTTCTGAATCTTTTAATGTCATGATTACCCAGCTGCAAGATCGCAGAAATAAACTAATAGATAATATTCAAACGATTGAGCAACAGAATCAGTCTTTAATGGTCATTCGGGATTTTTTCTTTAATTTTTCCGATTGTTTACTTAGAGCTTTTTTTGTTTATGACGAAGACTATAATTTGGTATTTTGCAATACAGTAGGAAGAAAAATTTTAAATACCGAGCCAAAAACTTATGAGATTATTGTTGAAAAATTACAAGAAATGAACCATTTGCATTTTATGGAGGTTTTCGGAGGGACGGCAGAAAATCCCAGATGGTATGAAATAGAACGCATTGATATTGAGTGGCAAGGGGCAAAAGAAATAAGCTGCTTAATACAAGAGGTAACAGAAAGAAAGCTTATAGAGTTGGCCAGAGATAAAATGGCTTTTGAAGATCCCCTTACAGGTTTATACAATAGGCGGTACGGCTTGGAAAAGCTGCAGAAAATGATAGATAATAAAGATGATTTTTGCTTGGCCTTTGTGGATTTGGACAATTTAAAATACATTAATGATACTTTTGGTCATTCTGCCGGAGATAATAGTATTAAAAGCATTGTTCATAGCTTTGAAAATTTCAAGTGGAATGCTGTTGTGGCCAGAGTTGGCGGCGATGAATTCATGCTCTTGGTTAAGAATATCAAGAAGGCTGATGTTGAGAAAGAATTAGAACGAATCAGAGCAGATATTGAGGAAGTAGTGATTCGTGATAAAAAATACAAAAACACTTTTAGCTATGGGGTAGTAGAAAACCATAAGGGTTGGGACAGTGCGTCTTTATTGCGTAAAGCTGATAAGACTATGTATGAATATAAATTTGCCCATAAGGTAAAAACCAGAATGAGCTAAGACCGGGGTGTAAAAATGAAAGGAAGAAATGCAAAAACTAAGGAACAACGTATCATGGAAGCTGCGGAACAAGTCTTTTCCAGAAAGGGATACAGGGAGGCTACCCTTGATGAAATAATACGTATTGCTGATACAGGGAAGGGTACAGTTTACAAATACTATAAAAACAAAGCCACATTGTTTTATACTTTGGTCAAGGAAAAGAATGCACCTTTTGTAAAGGAACTACAGAGTATTGAAAAGGCTGATTTACTATTTACGGAGAAATTAAAAAACTATTATCTGACAGTATTGCGTTTCGTGGAACGTAATTATGTAATTTGGCAGGTGCTGCTCTTTGAAATAACCGCAGGAACTAATGGCTGGCGTCTGGTCCGCCATGAAAATGATGATGGATACGATGTAGATGTACGCTGGGGGGATATGCCTTCGGAAGAACAAATTAATTTCATTAAAAAATATTATGAAATTTTTCTTTCGGAATTAGTAGTTCTTGAAGATATAATAGCCGAGGGTGTTAAGAACAAGACAATTAAACCGTCAAATGACCTTCGAGCTATGACGGCAAATATTTATTTTGGACTTATTATGATGGTTTTTCAGCATACTGATAAAAAGGTTAAGCTGGAAGATCTGGTTGATATGTTGGTGGACAGATTCATGAACGGCTATAAGATATAAAAAATAAAGACTGTAACACAATGATTAGTGTATCATGGTGTTACAGTCTTTTCTTAATATACTAGCAAGCTTCTTTCGGTCTTCTTGTCATTATTTTACAGGTAGAGTAAGGGAGAAAATCGCAATGTCCATCAGTTTGGTTTTGCCGCTCCGCTGATAGGCTAAAATACCTAAGGTGTTGTCATCTAAAGGAGCGAGCTTATAACTGCTAAAATTTTCTCCTAACAGTTCTACATTGTCTAAATGTCCAAGATAAGTACCATCTTTGCGCCAAATCTTAATGTTAAAACCATCAATAACGCAAATATAATTTTTGAGAATGGTCATATCAATCAGGTTGCTTATAGAATCTTTGGCTGTTTGTTTTACACCGCCGTATTTCTTTATAAGTTTACCGGCTTTGGTAAAACCGGCAATTTGGTTAGGACCATTGGGAACAATGCGCCCTCCGCCATAGATTGAACCATCATTATTGATTTGTACCAGAGTGAGACCACCGTGAAAAGGGGCGGCTCTGTTATCCAAAAATCCCCCATGTTTATTTTCAAAGGCATTATCTTTAATATCAGCCAAGGTGAAGTTATCATTGCCATACAGATAGGCTTGATGTTCCCCGGGGAGTAGGGCGATTTTCGTAGCAGTAGTTTTATCTTTATAGCTGACAACGTCATTGCCATTTTTCAGTGCATGTACACCATGTCTAATGTAATAAATTTCTCCATCTATACCTCTTGTAATACTGAGGAGCATTTTGGTCTTAAAAGTCATAACACCATTTTCTCCAAAGTTTTTTTGTGTCAGCAGAGCATTGTCTTTTCTGTCAAAGGCATATAAACTGGAGCTATTGTTATCACCACTTCTTAAGGCAATATAATATGTACGGTTTTGAATAAAGAAATTTAAAATTTTGTCCTGGCTATAAGTTGTTATAGAAGGAATCCTCAATCTTTGTAAATTCAAAACATTTTTTCCCAAATTAACAGAATGGCTGGGAAAAGAAGTTTGCTTTGTCAAAGAATTTTTTATGTCAATTTTTTTGTTGGAAAAAACTAAAGCACCAATCAGCAATATAGCCCCAAAGATTAACAGTGGTTTATGTTTCCTCAAAAAGTTCGTTTCCACGTGTTTTACTCCTAATTCATTTTACTTTTGTTCAATTTGG
Organism: Acidaminococcaceae bacterium; assembly: GCA_022653215.1. GTDB lineage: Bacteria > Bacillota > Negativicutes > Acidaminococcales > Acidaminococcaceae > JALCSJ01. The sequence continues at coordinate 1,098 of JALCSJ010000074.1, read as the reverse complement.
CGGAAATAAAATTACCAAGAGATTGGACTAATTGTACCATGGCAATCAGGATTACTACAGTAATAATCATAATATCCATACGGAAGCGCTGATAGCCATAGCGGATGGCCAAATCTCCAAGACCGCCTCCGCCTAAGGCTCCGGCCATGGCAGAATAACCGATTAAACTGATAATAGCAAGGGTGATACCCAGAACAATAGAATGCATTGCTTCAGGCAGAAGCACCTTGGTAATGATTTGCATAGGACTTGCACCCATGGACAAACTGGCTTCAATAACACCGGGGTCAATTTCCAAAAGGGAAGATTCAATAATCCTGGCGATAAAAGGAGCACAGGATAAAGTCAAAGGAACAATGGCCGCCGTAGTTCCTATGGAAGAACCTACAATCATTCTGGTCAAGGGAATAATAGCTACCATTAAAATAACGAAGGGGGTGGAACGAGTAGCATTTACAATAGCTCCCAGAACAGAATTAATACCCTTATTTTCCAAAATTTGTCCTTTATCTGTTACTGTTAAAATAACCCCGATAGGCAAACCGATTAAAGTTGCCAAAATAGTGGAAGCAATAACCATGTAGCATGTTTCTCCACATGACTTCCAAATAAGTGCCGTAATATCAGGCGACATAACCAATCACCTCAATTCGTAAATTCTTTTCCTGCAGATAGGCCATAGCAGTATGAAGTTTATCTCCGGAACCGGTCAGTTCAACCAAAAGAGTTCCATAGGGTGTATCTTCAATGCTTTCCAGATTCGCAACCAAAATGTTAACTTCAACATCATATTTCTTTATTAATGTGGAAATTACCGGCTCACCGGCACTTTCACCAATAAAGAACAGGCGGAGCAACGGATGGGAACCATCTATATAAGTACTGGACATATTCATCTTTTTAATCATATCGGGTAATTTCGTGTTTTGGATGCTGTTAACAAATTCTTTAGTGGTGGCAGTTTGCGGATTGGTGAAAATATCCAGCATAGTTCCCTGCTCAATAATTTCACCGTTTTCAATAACTGCTACCTTGTCACAGATTTCTCTGACTACCTGCATTTGGTGTGTAATCATAACTATAGTTAAATGAAGTCGT
>JALCSJ010000073.1 GCA_022653215.1 Acidaminococcaceae bacterium | reverse complement strand
GCGCCTGCTTCTATAAACGCATCTATATAACCTAAATGCATGGCTTTTTGGTAAACTTCCTGAGTCGCAGGAATAATTATACAACGCACATGAGAATTTACTTTCTTGCCCTTAAGAATAAAAGCTGCCTGGGCTATATCCTCCAGCCTGCCGTTAGTACAGGATCCAATGACAACCTGATCAATAGAAATGTCTTTGCCTTCAGCAGCCGGATGTGTATTTTCCGGCAAATGGGGATAAGCGACCACAGGAACAAGTTTGCTCAAATCAATAGTAATAGTCTGAGCATATTGTGCATCCTCGTCAGCTTCGACCGCTGTCCAGGGACGTGTTACCCCTCTTTCCTTTAAGAAAGCAATGGTTTTTTCATCCACCGGAAAAATACCGTTTTTGCCACCGGCTTCAATAGCCATGTTGCAAATAGTCAGCCTATCACTAATGGTTAATTCACTGACACCATCCCCAAAATATTCCAAAGACTGATACAAAGCTCCATCTACACCGATTTGACCAATAATAGTTAAAATTATATCCTTGCCCTGAATATAAGAAGGTTTTTTCCCTGTTAAAATTACTTTAATGGCGGCGGGAACTTTAAACCAAGTGCTGCCCGTTGCCATAGCCGCTCCTAAATCTGTTTGGCCTACACCGGTAGAAAAAGCATTTAAGGCACCATATGTGCAGGTATGTGAATCTGCCCCGATAATAATTTCTCCCGGAGCAATCAGGCCCTTATCCGGTAACAGAGCATGTTCTATGCCCATGTGTCCTACCTCAAAATAGTTTTTAATTTGATGTTTTCTGGCAAAATCCCGCATGTGTTTGCAAAGTTCTGCAGATTTAATGTCTTTACATGGTGAAAAATGGTCCGGAACCAAAACAATTTTGTTTTTATCAAAAACCGGACGGCCAATTTTATCAAACTCGTCAATAGCCGGCGGTCCTGTAATATCATTGGCCAAAGTTAGGTCAACCTGGGACACCAAAAGCTGTCCCACCTCAACATAATCTTTGCCTGCATGTTTAGCAATTATTTTTTGCGTTCTTGTCATTCCCATAAATTTCGTGACCTCCTTTGATAGTAAAAAAATAACGCCCCTACCTGTTTTACCAGATAGGGGCGACTTACTGACGCTGTACCACCCTAATTCAGTTGTTTAAAACAACTCTTTCAGCTTTAACGCAGCTTTGCGTCACCGACTACTAATATTCATCAGCACAGTTCCCGGGTGAGTTATACTCCCCATTAGCTCTGTTGGCTCGCAGCTAACGCCAACTCTCTGAAAAAGCTAAGCAGGACTTTTTCCCGTTCATTACTTTTGTTTTTTACGGATATGGGTAATATTATTTCATTATTTATCGTTTGTGTCAAGGCTTTTCTTGCTTTTATTCAAGCAGTCCTGCTGTGTCGTACATTGGTGCTATTATTACAGTACCCGTAGCGTCTATGTACCCCCACTTACCATCCCGTTTTACTGCCGCCAGACCTTTGTTATAGGGTCCTATTTCTTTGTAAATAGCTAAAGGCGGAAAAACAAATTTACCTGTTTTATCAATCAATCCACCCTTGCCATTTTCTACAACAGAAGCATAATCTGACAGGAAAGGAGTTGCTGCAGTAAATCTGTTGTTAATTACCACCATGTTTTTTTCGTCAATATAGCCCCATTTTTTGTCAAAGACAAAAGCTGCCATACCTCCGTAAAAGGGCTGCAACCCGTCATAAGCAAATGGTATCACCGTATTCCCGGTAGTATCTATCATACCCCAGCGGCCATCGTTTCTGACTAATGCATAATTACCTACAAAAGCACCTACATAATCATTGGTAGGGGATATAATCTCTACTCCTTTTGTATTAATGTAGCCTCTATGCATATTCCCCGGCATCATATAAGCAGGATTTACAGAAATAAAACCACCCCAGCCTCCCCAATCATGATGATGGTGATGATGTCCGATAGGTCCCCCAATACCCCAGCCACGGTCTCCTACACCCCAGCCCCAATCGCCGCCCCATCCCCAACCGATGGAGAGATAATCGAAAACACTGGCAGTACGATACCGCTGTCCTACTGCTGCCAAACCATTCTTCTGAAAGGGTCCCACATAGCTATATCTTTGAATTTTACTTAGCTTCTGGCCTGTGCTATCTATAATCCAATTCCCGTCCACAAGGGCAAAACCATTGCTAAAATCAGCAGCCTTTTTAAAGGTATAATGAAAGGCAGGCTGTCCTTCTTTGTTAATATAAAACCATGACCCATTATGTTTTACAGCTGCTTTTCCTTCGCTGAAACTATGAGCCTGGTTGTATTCACAGGGAATAACCTGTTTTCCGGTGCTGTCCACAAAGCCCCATTTACCATTACTTTTGACCGGTGCCAAGCCTTCGGCAAATTCCCCTGCTTCCTGATAATCTCCGCAAAGTTTTTTGCCTGCAGCATCATAAAAGAACCATTTATTCTTATTCTTAACACTTAGGACATTCTCATTAAATGCTCCCACCTTATCCAAAGTTGCTGGCAAAAGCATTTTTCCCTCAGTATCAAATACCCCATATTTTTCAGCTTTTTTTACTAAAACCAAAGATATTTTGTCATCTGTAGTTGTAGATATTGTTTTATATTCTAAGGGAATAACCGTTCTTCCTGTGGAATCAATACACCCTTGTTTGCCGTCTTTGCTAACAATGGCTAAAGAAGCGGCTGCAGCTACCTGCATGGTTAAAAGACAGCCAATCGTACTGCACAAGATTTTCTTTAACATTTTAATCCCTCCTAACTACTCTATATAATTATACAACAAAACCCCTAGAAAAAAAGCTGATTTCCTAAGGGTTTTTAAAAGGGTGTGGTAAATTCGTGGGGAGTCCCGATATAGTTAGTTGTCACTAACTATATCGGGAAGAAAAAGGAGACTCTTGCGGTTAGTCTCCACTTTCTCTGTTAGTATACACTAACTATTTTTAAATTGCAAGTATTTTTTATAGCTTAACAAAATAGGATGCTGTAATTCCATCAATTCCTGTTATCAGCTTAATTGTCTCTTTGTCTACTTCATTATCCACAGTCATAAACATCATGGCTGTACCCTTAATCTGGGTACGAGAAACTTGCATGGTAGCAATATTTACATGGGCCGCCCCCAGAAGAGTACCGATTTGACCAATCATACCGGGTTTATCTTCATTGCGTACTACTATCATATAATGGGCCGGTGTCAGGTCAAAATCATAGCCATCTATTTCCGTAATACGAACTAGGCCATTGCTCAGTACAGTACCTGCTACATTAAATACTTTTTTACCGGCATAAATATTAACTAATATTTTATTGTTTTTATCTTTATCGTTGTTTTTACCTTCAACTACTTCTACCCCACGGCTCTTCGTTGCCAGTTCAGCGTTAACCACATTAATACGTTCTTTCAGTACAGGTTCAAAAACTCCCTTTAAAACTGCTCTGGTAATTAAGCTTGTTTCCATATCGGCAACAGCACCTTCGTAGATAATTTCTATTTTTTCTACAGGAGCCTTTTCCATCTGATAGTACAGTTTGCCTAAAGCCTCACCCAGTTCCAAATACTTCAGCATGCCTTCCATTTCCTGGGGATGAAGAGCCGGCAGATTAACTGCATTGGGAACCATTTCTCCGTGCAAAGCATTAATAACTTCTTTGGCAATGGCAATACCGACTTTATCCTGAGCTTCCAGAGTATCTGCTCCCAAATGAGGTGTTAAAACACATTGCGGCAAATCAATCAAAGGAGAAATAGCTTTAGGTTCATCTGCTAAAACATCCAGGCCCAAGCTTGCTACTTGACCGCTCTTTATGGCATCAGCCACCGCCTGCTCATTATACAAACCGCCTCTGGCACAATTAACCAGACGCACGCCTTTTTTGCATTTAGCCAGTTCTGCTGCTCCTACCATATTGATGGTCTCTTCGGTTTTAGGAGTATGAATAGTGATAACATCGGATTTTTCCAGAAGTTCATCCAGAGTTTCGCATTTTTCCACTCCCAACTGTCTAAATCTGGCATCAGGAATATAGGGGTCATAAGCAATTACCGTCATACCAAAAGCCTGCATTCTTTTTGTTACCAGAGTACCAATACGTCCCAGGCCGATAATGCCTAAAGTTTTTTGGAAAAGCTCCGTACCCTTTAAGTCTTTACGTTCCCAAACTCTGCTCTCAATCATCTTATGAGCGCGGACTGTATTTCTGGCAGAGGCCAGCATTAGACCGATGGTATGCTCTGCAGCAGAAATAACATTGGATTCCGGAGTATTAACAACAATAACGCCCCGTTTTGTAGCAGGTTCCAATTCAATATTGTCGACACCGTTACCTGCTCTGCCCACAACTTTTAAATTAGTGGCATGTTTAAAAAATTCTTCGTTTACTTTCGTTACGCTGCGGACTATAACTGCATCATATTTGCCTATTACCTTCAACAATTCATCTCTGGGAATATCAAAGCAAACATCCACATCCAAACCTTTTTCTGCTTTCAGCAGTTCAACACCCTTGTCAGAAATTCTCTCAGTTACAATAACCTTCATTTTATTTTCCTCCCTAGTATAAAAAACTCTCGTGCTTGACTACTACTTATAATAGTAATCAAGGACGAGAGTATATCTCACGTGGTGCCACCTTCATTTGTTGCTTTATGCAACCTCATTTATGATTCAGATAACGGTTTTGCCGGATAGGTTGCTACCCCTATCGTCTCCGGAGTGGATTCAACTTTTTCATGTTGCTGGTTTGCACATGCCACCAACTCTCTGTAAACAGGAAAAAATTTACTTGGTTCCTTCATAGACCTATAACAATATTAAGTATTAATCAAGCATGTTTGCATTTTACTCGCATTTTTCATTGTTGTCAAGAACTTTTGTAAATTCTCCTGCTTTTGCCAACCTTTTTTGCAGAATTCTGGCTCTGTCCGAAGCAGTATCAATACTATTTTGAGCTTCTGATAATTTTTTCTGGACTTTTTGCAAGTTATCCGTAAAATTAGCAAAATCTGTTTCTAGTTTAATCACCATTTGAACAATCTCTCCGGTTTGTTTCTGAATAGCTAATGTCTTAAAACCCATTTGCAAACTGTTCAGCAATGCTGCTAACGTAGTCGGTCCCGCAATAGTAACACGGTATTTTCTTTGCAGTTCCGCCATGAGTCCGGGCATGCTCACTGCTTCAGCAAACAAACCTTCTATAGGCAAATACATTAGTCCAAAATCCGTGGAATAAGGAGGCCTGATATATTTATCATTAATGTCCTTTGCCTCACTCTTTAATCTTATTTCCAATTGTTTTAAGGCAGCTTCCCCACCGGAAACGTCTCCTGCCTCCCTGGCATCAACCAGCCTTTGGAAATCTTCCTGGGGAAATTTAGCATCAATGGGCAGCCAAACAGGTTTACCCGGCTCTGTCCCCGGTAATTTCAAGGCGAACTCCACCCGTTCGCTGCTTCTGGGGCTGATAGTCACATTGAGACTATACTGTTCCGGAGAGAGCATATCCTGAAGCAGGTTGCCAAGTTGCATTTCTCCCCATATGCCCCGGTTTTTCACATTAGTAAGGACCTTTTTAAGATCCCCTACACCGTTAGCCACATTTTCCATGGAACCCAGACCCCGCTGAACTTCTTCTAACCGATATCCTACGTTGTTAAGAGAAGCTGTTAATTTACTGTCTAAATTAATGTTCAGACGTTCCAGTCTTTCTTCTTGTGATTTTGCGTTTTCCCCGGCACTCGCCTGCATTTTGTCCGTTAGACGCAAAAGCAAAAAAATCAAAACCGCCAAAAGCACTAAAACCGCTGTTAATAAAATACTTTCCAACTTCATCACCATCCCGTTTGTTATTATAGCAAATTATTAACAAGCACTCTAGCCTTTTTCGCATTTACTTCTAAAGATTTTTTCTTTATTTTCTTCTTCGTAAACACTAGACTTTTCTCAAAGAAGTGCTATAATAAAAGCAGAAAATTTAATTAACCGATTAATTTAAGTAGGGGTGGGGAAAATGATAACGGAAAAAACTAATAATACTGCTTTGAAGATTCGCAAAGCAGCAACCAAGCTCTTTGGTAAGCAGGGGTTTTACAACGTATCCATAAAAGAAATTGCCGCAGAGGCAGGTACTAACAGTGCTTTAATTTCTTATTATTATGGGGGCAAAAAACAGCTGTACTCTGCGGTTATTGCTCAGCAATCAGAACTGATTGAACAATTGCAGGATAAAATAAAAGGACTTAAAGAACCTGCTTTGACACTTATCTATGATTATTTAGAAGCAATTATGAAAGCCCAGTTAAACAAAGACGATAACATAGGACTGCTCTACAGAGAGGTTTTGACTCCGACCGGTCTGTGCGACGACACCATTGGCAACCATTTAAGATCCATCCATACCTTTACTCAGGAACTACTTAGCAAAGCGATAGAGGAAAAGTCCTTAAAGGCACTACCTGACCAACCCTCTGCTGCTTTTATTTTGGAAAGCGTTACTGTTCTAATCTTCTTGGTCCGCAGACAATTAATTACATCTTTTGATGCTAAATTATCCTATGACCAACTTTTAAAAAAAATAATTGCTTCTTATTTTGAACCTTATGTGATTAAAAACTAGTTTTACTGAAAAAGTAAAAATTTGGGAGGTTGTATTATGCAAATTACTGTTCCTGATCCAAAGCCCTTTTTTGAGGCTCATAAAAAACCAATTTACATTGTTCTTGGTATATTAATCCTAGCATTTTTAGGTCATTCTTTATATAAAATTTTCTATAAACCACCCATTGTAAAAGATATTCCTGTAGTACGGACTACCACAGTCGGCCAGTCTTCCAATGCCAATGCTTATACCTATCCCGGTGAAGTCCGTGGTAAATATGAAAGCAATTTGGCTTTCCAGGTAGGCGGCAAAATCATCAGCCGCAGTATTAATTTAGGTGATACAGTCCGTGCCGGTCAGGTACTCATGACTATTGACCCTAAAGATGTACGCCAGTCCTACAACCTGTATCAAGCTGCTGTTAATTCAGCACAATCCAATTATAAATTGGCCAGAGATAACGCAGTTCGTTATGAAACCTTGTTCTCCAAAGGTGCAGTCAGCGAATCCATTCGTGACCAGTATCGTACTCAGTACGAAGCAGCTGCTGCTACCTTGCAGCAAGCTGAGGCTCAGCTTATTGCCAGTTCTCACCAATTGGAATACACCGAACTGAGAGCAGATCATGACGGAGTTATTTCCGCTTTGTCAGGAGAAATCGGCATGGTTGTAAGTGCCGGTACCCCTGTAGCAACCTTAGTACAGGCCGGTGACAGAGAAATTCAAATCTTCGTTCCTGAAGGCAGATTAAATACCATTCGTCCCGGTCAACCTTGCAAAGTAACATTCTGGGCTCTGAATAATGTTACTGCCGATGGTACTATTACAGAAATTGCTCCTATGGCTGACCAAGCTACCAAGACTTACAAAGTCCGCGTAGCTCTTAACGCTATGCCCCCTGAAGCCAAGCTTGGTATGACTGCCAAAGTGCAGCTCAGCGATGGCAACTCTACAGATATCCTTATTCCCAGAAGTGCTATTTACGGTACAACCGGTGCTCCTCAAGTCTGGGTTGTAAAAGATGGAAAAGTATCGTTAACCACAGTCGCCATTAATGGCTATAAAGACGATAAAGTAATTATCACTAGCGGCTTAAAAACCGGCGATATAGTTGTTACTGCCGGCATTACCAAGCTTTCCAACAACATGGAAGTGAAAATCGAAGGCGGTGGATCCAAATGAAGATCAACCTGGCCGATTGGTGTATCAGACATAAACAAGTAGTTTACTTCTTTATGGCCTTGATTACCATTACCGGTATTTATTCTTTCAATGCCTTAGGCCGCAGCGAAGATCCTAAATTCGTTATTCGGCAAATGGTTATTTCCTGTGCCTGGCCCGGTGCTACTGCCGACGAAATGGAACAGCATGTAACCAGCAAAATTGAAAAGACTGTTCAATCTCTGCCTGACTTGGATTACATTACCAGTTATTCCCGTCCCGGCACCTGCGTTGTTAACGTCATCATTAAAGAGCAAGTTAAGAATAAAGATGTACGCAATCACTGGCTGGAAGCTCGTAACTATATCCACGATCACCTGTCTGATTTGCCCAGCGATATTTACGGCCCTTATTTTAATGATAGATTTGATGATGTTTATGGTAATATTTACGCCCTTACTTCCGATAGTTTTACCTACGAAGAAATGAGAGTGGAAGCGGAAGAACTAAAACGACAGTTCTATACCGTGAAAGATGTCCGCAAGGTTGATTTGGTAGGCACTCAACCCGAAAAAATTTACGTCTATATGTCCAATGATAAACTGGCAAAATTAGGTTTGTCTATCTCCGCTGTCCAAAGTGCTATCTCCGGAGAAACCAGCGTTACCCCTGCGGGCAATGCAGATATTGACGGTGATAATGTTTACCTGCGGCTTACCGGTTTACCCAACAGCACTGATAACATCCGCAACATTTTAATCAACTCCAACGGTAAAACTTTCCGTTTGGGTGACATTGCCGAAATCGAAAGAACTTATCCTGATCCTCCTGATGCAAAAATGTATGTAGATGGTAAACCTGCTATAGGCATTGCAATTTCCATGGAAGATAACGGCAACAACATTAAGCTTGGTGAAAACTTAAGCAAAATGGTTGCTCAAATGAAAAAACAAATGCCCCTTGGTTTTGAATTCCACCAAGTATCTAACCAGCCTGAAGTAGTTAAAAACTCCATCAGCGAATTTACTACGAGTCTATATGAAGCTATTATCATCGTGCTGGTAGTCAGTTTGTTTACCTTGAGCCGTCGTTCCGGTTATGTAATTTCTGCTTGTATTCCTCTGGTTTTGTTAGGTGCTCTCACCGGCATGTACATTTGCGGTGTAGAACTGCACAAAGTATCCCTGGGTGCCCTGATTGTATCCTTAGGAATGCTGGTAGATGATGCCCTGGTTGTTGTAGAGCTCATCGAAGTAAAAATGTCCGAAGGCTGGGACCCGGAAAAAGCTGCCTCCTATGCTTTTGAAACCTGCGGCACCACGTTGCTTTTCGGTACTATGATTACTTGTACCAGTTTCGTTCCTATTGCCCTGGCCAATAGTAATATTTCAGAATTTGCCGGGGATCTTTTCCCTGTAATCACTTTAACCTTGATGTTCTCTTGGTTTGTAGCTTCTACTGTGGCACCAACCTTAGGTTATTCCTGGATCAGGCCCAAAACCTTGACACCTGTTTCCTACGACACTAAATTCTATAATGGTTTTCGCAGCATTTTAAACTGGTGTCTGGGACACAGAAAAGCCGTCATGGTTATAGCCATGCTAACTTTTATCGGTTCCATTGGCTTATTAAAGCTTGTTAAGCAGGAATTCTTCCCTGCTTCTGTCCGCCCGGAAATCGTTGTGGAAATGAATCTGCCGGAAGGCAGCGGCATTAAAGACAGTGACAGAGAAGCTAAGCACTTAATGAAACTCATAGGTGATGATCCTGATCTGGATCATGTAGCAGCCTATGTAGGCAAAAGCTCACCTCGTTTCGTTCTGGTGCTGCACCAAGAACAGCCTCGTGATAACTATGCCCAGGTTATTGTAGTAGCTAAAAACTTGGAAGGCCGTAAACGTCTGGAGGCAAAAATCACCAAAGCTATGAAAGAAGAAATGCCCAACGTGGTCGGTACTGCTCAGTCCCTGCCTTTAGGTCCACCTAGTCCCTATCCTGTTATGTACCGTGTTTCTGCACCTACTGCTAATCAAGCTAGAGAATATGCAGAAAAAGTCAGGGAAAAACTTGCTGCTAATCCTAATGTTACAACTACCCTTTATGACTGGATGGAAAAAGCCAATGCCATTAAGGTAAAGATTGATAACGATAAATTGAAACAAATGGGTCTTACCCGCAAAGTTGTGGCTAACTCCC
>JALCSJ010000072.1 GCA_022653215.1 Acidaminococcaceae bacterium | reverse complement strand
AAGAAGCTGGGATTATTAATAGCTGTTCTTAAACCATAAGCCATACCTATTGCCTGAATAAGACCCAGGACAACTGAAGCATAGCGGTTAATTTTGTTAATCTTTTGATAACCTTCCCCACCTTCTTTTGACCATTGTTCCAGTTTAGGGATAACAACTGTCAAAAGCTGAGTGATAATGGAAGCGTTAATATACGGTGTAATACTCATGGCAAAGATTGAAAAGCTGCTTAAAGCACCGCCGGAAAACATATCCAGCAGACCAAACAGATTACCGCTGGTAAATAACTTTTCAATCATTGCTGCGTTCACTCCCGGTACAGGGATGTGAGTTCCAGCCCTAAATACGATGAACATAGCCAGCGTAAATATAACTTTTCGCCTGAGTTCTGTAATCTTAAAAATATTGTTAAGGGCCGAGAACAATTAAATCACCTCTACTTTTCCACCGGCAGCAACAATCTTATCTTCTGCTGTCTTAGAGAATCCCATAGCTTTTACGGTAAGTTTCTTTGTTAACTCGCCATTGCCAAGAATACGCACGCCATCGCGTATATTCTTAACCAAGCCACATTCAATAAGAGAAACAGGATCAATCACTGCACCGTCGTCAAAGCAATTTAAATTCCCAACATTTACTTCAGCGTAACGAACGCCGAATTTATTATAGAAACCGCGTTTTGGTAAACGTAAGTATAAAGGCTTTTGACCACCTTCAAAGCCAGGACGCTTAACACCGCCGGAACGGGATTTTTGTCCTTTCTGACCCTTGCCTGATGTTTTGCCCAAACCGGAACCAAGACCACGTCCTACACGAACGTGAGCTTTTTTAGAGCCCGGTGCGGGAGACAATTCATGCAAATGCATTTGCAGCACCTCCTTATTTAAGCTTTTTCTACTTTAATCAGATGTTCAACTTTGTGAAGCATACCACGTAAAGTAGGATTATCTTCTTTTACAACACTAGTACGAATTTTTCCTAACCCTAAGGCTCTAACAGTTAACTGTTGATCTTTAGTATAACCGATTACACTGTGGGTTAGCGTAATTTTTACTTGAGACATCGTGTGCTTCCTCCTTAGCCCAATAATTCTTCAACAGATTTGCCGCGCAATGCAGCAACGCTCTTAGCATCCTTTAGAGAAGTAAGTGCCTGCATAGTAGCGCGTACAACGTTGTTGGGGTTTGAAGATCCTTGAGATTTTGTCAGGATATCACGTACGCCGGCTAATTCCAATACCGCACGAACAGGACCTCCGGCAATAACTCCGGTACCTTCTGCAGCAGGTTTCAAGAAAACTCTGCCTGCACCAAACACACCAATAATTTCATGAGGAATGGATGTTCCCTTCAAAGGAACAGTGATGAGGTTCTTTTTCGCATCATCAACACCCTTGCGGATAGCTTCAGGAACTTCTGCAGCTTTTCCCAGGCCCATGCCTACATGGCCGTTTCCGTCACCTACAACAATCAGAGCAGAGAAGGAGAAACGACGACCGCCTTTTACAACTTTTGCAACGCGGTTGATAAACACGACTTTTTCATTAAAGCCATCATCTTGTTTTTCGAATTTTTTATCGAATTTCGCCACTTTTTTTCTTCCTCCTTCTGATTAGAATTCCAGCCCGGCTTCGCGAGCTGCTGCTGCCAAGGCAGCTACACGACCATGGTATAAATAACCTCCACGATCGAAAACTACTGTTTTAATGCCTTTTTCCAAGGCCTTCTTAGCAATGGCGTCACCAACTGCTTTAGCAGCTGCAACATTTCCGCCATAATTTGCTTTAGCATTTTTTTCTACAGAGCTGGCAGATACCAGTGTTTCGCCTGTAACATCGTTAATAATCTGAGCATAGATATTGCTAAGACTGCGATATACATTCAGACGTGGTTTTTCTGCAGTTCCAATAATATTTCTCCGCATACGTAAGTGTCTTTTTTGACGACTTGCGTTTTTATCTTTCTTGTTAAGCAAGAGTTTCACTCCTTCCTTTAGAAATTATTTCTTGCCCTTAGTAGCAGCTTTGCCGACCTTACGAGCAACATATTCGCCGGTGTATCTAACGCCCTTGCCTTTATAAGGCTCGGGAGGACGAATAGTACGGATCTCAGCAGCTACAGCGCCTACAGTCTCTTTATTAATACCGGAAACCACAATCACGCTAGGAGACGGAACTTCAAAGGTAATCCCTGCAGGTGGATCCATAACAACGGGATGAGAAAAGCCTAAAGTAAAGTTAATGGCTTTGCCCTTCATTGCTGCACGATAACCAACTCCCTGAATCTCCAAAGATTTGGAAAAACCGGTAGTTACGCCTACGATCATGTTATTGATCAAAGTGCGGGACAAACCATGCAAGCTGCGAGATTCTCTTTCATCATTAGGACGAGTAACGGTAATTACTCCGTCTTTTTGTTCAATTTTCAGAATCTTGCTGATTTGGCGACTCAATTCGCCTTTAGGTCCTTTTACGGACACAAAATTATCTTCAACCTTAACCGTAACCCCGGCGGGAACGGTAATAGGATGTTTACCAATTCTTGACACTATAAGCACCTCCTGTCTTTAGAATTTATTACCAAACGTAAGCTACTACTTCTCCACCCAAACCTGCCTTACGGGCAGCTTTGTCAGTCATCATGCCTTTAGAGGTAGAAATAACTGCAATACCTAAGCCCCCAAGGACTCTAGGTAATTGGTCTTTTTGAGAGTAAACTCTTAAGCCCGGTTTAGAAATACGCTTAATGCCGGAAATAACCTTTTCCTTGTTGGCACCGTATTTCAACAGTACGCGAATGACATTTTGGTGCTCACCCGCTACGACTTCAAAATCTTTAATAAATCCTTCACTCTTCAAAATCTCTGCAATGGCAGTTTTGATTTTGGAACAGGGGATTTCAACTTTATCGTGATGAACCGAATTAGCGTTACGAATTCTCGTGAGCATATCGGCAATCGGATCAGTCATAACCATTTATTCAATACCCTCCTTCCTAAAATTGCTGCGCTTACCAGCTAGCTTTGGTTACTCCGGGAATGTCACCTTTATAGGCATATTTCCGGAAACAAATACGGCAAAGACCGAACTTACGCATGTAAGCATGAGGTCTACCACAAATTTTGCAGCGGTTATATTTACGAACCTTGAATTTAGGTTCTTTTTTCCATTTTTCGATCAGGGCTGTTTTAGCCAAGGTATTCCCTCCTTACTAAGCACTAAAAGGCATGCCGAGAAGCGTTAATAGTTCTCTGGCTTCTTCGTCAGTCTTAGCTGTTGTAACAATAATAATATCCATACCACGTACTTTTTCAACTTTATCATATTCGATTTCCGGGAAAATCAATTGTTCCTTCATACCAATGGAATAATTGCCACGTCCATCAAAGCTCTTAGGATTTACACCTCTAAAGTCACGTACGCGAGGTAAAGCAATATTCATGAACTTATCAAGGAATTCATACATGCGCTTGCCACGTAAAGTAACTTTTACACCAATAGGCATTCCTTCACGTAATTTAAAAGCGGCAATGGATTTCTTTGCCTTGGTAACAATTGGCTTTTGGCCGGCGATCATGGTCAAATCAGCGACTGCTGAATCAATGGCCTTGCTGTTAGTAACAGCGTCACCACAACCAATGTTTATAACAACTTTATCCAATTTAGGGATTTCGTTAACATTTTTATATTCAAACTTATCTGCTAAGCCTTTGACGACTTCAGATTTATATTTCTCTTGCAATCTTGTTGCTGCCATCAAGAATCCTCCTTTCCGTCAGATTATTTATCAATAACTTCTCCGCATTTTTTGCAGGCTCTGGCAAAACCACCTGCTACTGCGACTTTCTTTGTACGACAGGGCTTCTTACAAGCCGGGCAAACTAACATGACATTGGAAGAAGCAATAGGAGCTTCTTTGGTAATAATACCGCCTTGAGGATTGCTTTGAGAAGGTTTCGTATGACGCTTTACTTTGTTAACCCCTTCAACGATAACACGGGATTTCTTCGGCAATGCTTCAACAATTTTACCCTTCTTGCCTTTATCTTTACCGGCTAATACAATAACGGTATCGCCTTTCTTTACGTGCAATTTACTTGCAACTGCCATGTTCTAAACACCTCCCTTATTGTGGGTTTTCAGATTCTTATAGCACTTCAGGCGCTAAAGAAATAATTTTCATGTAATCCTTATCTCTTAATTCACGAGCTACTGGCCCGAAAATACGAGTGCCGCGAGGGCTCTTATCATCTTTAATCAAAACTGCAGCATTTTCATCAAAACGGATATATGAACCATCAGGACGACGGGTTCCTTTCACAGAACGAACCACAACTGCTTTAACTACCTCACCCTTTTGGACAACGCCACCGGGTGATGCATCTTTAACAGAACATACAATTACATCACCGATGTTAGCATATTTACGATAGGAACCGCCTAACACACGGATACACATAATTTTCTTTGCCCCGGTGTTGTCGCCAACATTGAGCACTGTCTGTTGTTGTATCATGTTCTTTTCCTCCCTTGCCCTATTTTAACATTGGGCAATCTTTTTATTTTGCATGCTCAGTAATTTCAACTAAACGCCAGCATTTATCCTTGGATAAAGGACGGGTCTGTACGCATTTAACAGTATCCCCAACATGGGCTTCGTTGTTTTCATCATGAGCCTTAAATTTAACAGTGTTTTTCACGCCTTTTTTGTAAAGGGGATGTTGAACTAAACGTTCAATAGCAACTACGATAGTTTTATCCATCTTATCGCTAACCACTTTACCGATACGTGATACACGCATATTTCTTTGTTCTGCCACGAAATTGTTCCTCCTTCGCTTAGCTTGGAAACGAATTAAGCTTTGATCTCACGTTCCCTTTGAATAGTCTTTATGCGGGCAATAGACTTTTTAATCTCTTTTATCTTCATTGGATTTTCACAATTTCCGGTTGCCATTTGAAAACGCAGATTGAAAAGCTCATCTTTCAAACCAGCAAGTTTTGTATCCAATTCAGTTTCAGACATATCTCTGATTTCTGTAGTTTTCATTAAGCTTCACCACCTACTCCATTTTCTCGTGCGGTGACTTCAGCGTCCAATTGAGCTTTGGTGAAGAATTTTGTCTTAATAGGCAACTTATTGCCGGCAAGACGCATAGCTTCTTTAGCAGCTTCCTCGGGAACTCCGTCCATTTCGAACAGTACGCGACCGGGTTTTACAACTGCTACCCAATACTCAGGTGAACCTTTACCGCTACCCATACGGCTACCAGCAGCTTTGGCTGTAACAGGTTTGTCTGGGTAAATTTGAATCCATACATGACCACCACGTTTAATATAACGGGTCATAGCAATACGTGCAGCTTCAATCTGGCGATTGGTAATCCAAGATGGTTCCAATGCTACCAGGCCGAATGTTCCATGAGCTACTCTGTTACCACGCATGGCACGGCCTTTCATACGGCCTCTATGTTGCTTACGATATTTTACTCTCTTTGGTATTAACATTACTTAGTTCCTCCTTGCTCAGCCTCAGGAGCAGCTTGCTTTGCTACCTTGCTTTCCGGGAGTACTTCGCCCTTATAAATCCATACTTTAATACCGATACGACCATAAGTAGTACGAGCTTCTGCTGTACCATAATCAATATCAGCTCTTAAAGTGTGCAAAGGAATACTGCCTTCACGATAACTTTCTTTTCTAGCGATTTCAGCACCGCCCAAACGGCCGCTACATAAAATTTTGATTCCCTTGGCACCCATACGCATTGTACGGCTAACACATTGTTTCATAGCACGACGATATGCAATACGACGTTCCAATTGAGAAGCGATATTTTCTGCTACCAGAGTAGCATTCATATCGGGATTCTTAATCTCAACAATGTTGATATCAATATTGCTGTCAGTGAACTTCTTTAAATCGTTTTTCAACAATTCAATGTTGCTGCCCTGACGGCCAATTACCATACCTGGTTTTGCGGTATAAATGGAAATACGAGTTTTTTGAGTAGCTCTTTCTATTTGTACACGAGCAATTCCGGATAAGAATAATTTTTCTTTAATAAAAGCACGAATCTTAATGTCTTCCAACAAATATTTTTGATAGTCTTTATCGGCAAACCACTTTGCATCCCAATCTGAGATGATGCCGACTCTAAAACCATGTGGATTAACTTTTTGACCCACTGTTGTTTCCCTCCTTTATCCAGAAGATTATTTTTCTGCAACTGCCACCGTTACATGGCTGGAACGTTTCAAAATTTTGAAAGCCTGTCCACGTGAACGGGGATGAATTCTCTTCATTGTAGGTCCTTGATCAATAAAAGCACTGGATACGATCAATTTGTCTACATTCATGTCGAAATTATGTTCAGCGTTAGCAACCGCAGAACGCAATACTTTCTCAATAACCTCAGAACCGACTTTAGGGGTGTACTTGAGGATCGCGAATGCTTCATTCACAGCTTTGCCGCGAATAAGATTGATGACGATACGCAACTTACGCGGTGCGATGCGAACATATTTTACATAAGCTTTAGCTTCTTCCATTGTTTGGTGTCCCCCTTCCCCTATTTCTTATCAGCCGAAGCTGCTGGTGCTGCTGCCGGTGCTGCTGCTGCCGGTGCTGCTGCTGATTCTACTGATGCGTTTTTGTCTCCGTGACCTCTAAATAAACGGGTGGGAGCAAATTCGCCTAATTTATGGCCAACCATATCTTCTGTGATGTACACAGGAACATGTTTATGACCGTCATGAACGGCAATAGTATGCCCCAGGAACTCAGGGAGTATGGTAGAACTGCGAGACCAAGTTTTAATAACTTTCTTGTCTTTAGCAGCGTTTAATGCTTCAATCTTTTTTAAAAGACTTGCATGGACATAAGGTCCTTTTTTTACTGATCTGGACACTATGTATGCCTCCTTTCGCTATGCATTCAATTATTTGGTTCTACGTTTTAGAATCAATTTAGAAGATGCCTTCTTCTTAACACGAGTACGTGTACCATAAGCGCTCTTACCCCAAGGAGTAACAGGACGCTTACGTCCAACAGGAGAGTGGCCTTCGCCGCCGCCATGTGGATGGTCGTTAGGATTCATGGCAACACCACGGTTAGCAGGACGAATACCTAGCCAACGGGTACGGCCGGCCTTACCAATGGAAATGTTTTCATGATCAATGTTACCGATTTGACCAATGGTTGCACGGCAGTTGATATGAACCTGACGCAATTCACCGCTAGGCATACGAAGCAGAGCATAATCTCCTTCTTTAGCCATTAATTGAATGCCGGCTCCGGCAGAACGAGCAAGTTGTCCACCTTTGCCAATCTTCATCTCAACATTGTGAATTGTAGTACCAAGAGGGATGTTAACCAGTGGCAAAGAATTGCCCACTTTAATATCAGCAGTAGGACCGCTGACCAGAACATCACCTACTTTTAAACCTTGAGGAGCAAGAATATAACGCTTTTCACCATCTGCATAAAACAGAAGTGCAATATTAGCACTGCGGTTAGGATCATATTCTATAGTTGCTACTTTAGCCGGTACATTATCTTTGTTACGCTTAAAATCAATTATACGATATTGTCTTTTGTGCCCGCCGCCTTGATGACGAACTGTGGTCTTACCGGTATTGTTACGGCCGGCATGCTGACCCAATTTCTCTACTAAAGGACGATGGGGCTTTTCCGTTGTAATCTCTTCGAAGGTAGATATAGTCATATTACGTCTGCCGGGAGAATACGGATTAAAGCTTTTTATAGCCATTTTTTTACCTCCTTAATTCGTAATTACATTCCTTCGAAGACTGGAATTGTATTACCTTCTGCAAGTCTTACAATTGCTTTCTTATAGTCGGAACGCTTTCCTTGATATTTGCCCATGCGCTTGGTTTTGCCCATAACGCGCAAGGTTGTTACATTAACTACTTTTACCTTGTATAATTCTTCAATTGCTTGACGGATTTCTGTTTTGTTAGCATCCAGAGCAACCACGAAAGTATACTTGTTTTCCTGCATCATAGCAGAAGCCTTCTCTGTAACCAGAGGTTTTACCAATACATCACGAGGATTAGCAGCCATTATGCAAGCACCTCCTCAATCTTTGCTACAGCGTCTTTAGCAAGCAGCACTTTTTGTGCGTCAAGAATATCAAAAACATTCAGGCAATCATTGGAAATAGCCTTAACTTTTTCGATGTTGCGAGAAGATTTTTCCATGTTTTCATTCTCACCATCGGTAATAATCAAAGCTTTCTTGTCTGTTGCTTCAAATCCTTTAAGCATATTTACAGCATTTTTGGTTTTAGGTTCAGCAAATTGTAAGCTGTCCACTATAACCAATTCACCTGCTGCAACTTTTGCAGACAATGCGCAGCGAATTGCTAAACGACGAGCCTTGCGAGGCATATCCTTAGCATGAGATCTGGGTGATGGCCCAAAAGTCACGCCGCCGCCTATCCACAGGGGTGAACGGTTGGAACCGGCACGTGCACGGCCTGTTCCCTTTTGTCTCCAAGGTTTCTTACCGCCGCCGCGAACCATGCCGCGAGTTTGTGAAGCGTGGGTTCCTTGGCGAGCATTAGCTTGCTGCATCACAACTGCTTGATGAACAACAGCTTCATTGAATTCTACGCCAAATACGTAGTCCATTAATTCTATTTCTTCACCGGTTTGTTTACCGGTTATGTCATATACTGATAGCTTTGGCATTTAAACGCCCTCCTTTCTCGTACCTACTATTTTCTTGCTGATGCTTTTTGCGGATTAACAGCATGAGGTTTATTCTCAACTCTGTTTTTCTTAATAACATCAGGTTTCACGGTTTGTCTAATTACAAGGAAGGTACCATTAGCACCTGGTACAGCACCCTTTATCATAATAAGGTTACGTTCCTTGTCAACTTTTGCAACGGTTAAGCGAAGCACTGTTGCATTGTTACCACCCATACGTCCGGGCAATTTCTTGCCTTTGATAACTCTGCCGCCGGGGCCTGAATGCATAGGTCCCATTGAACCGGGTTCACGATGAGATTTAGAACCGTGTTTCATAGGTCCACGAGAGAAGTTATGAAGTTTAATAGTACCGGCAAAACCTCTGCCGCGAGAAACGCCTACAGCGTCAACTTTTTCGCCTGCTGCGAAAATGTCAGCTGCTACTGTATCTCCAACTTTGTATTCAGAAGGAGCAGTCAAGCGCAGTTCTCTGATAAACTTAACAGGTGTAACTCCTGCTTTATCAAAACGGCCTTTCATTGGTTTGCTTAGTTGTTTTTCTTTTATATCACCAAATCCGAGCTGTACAGCATTATAGCCGTCTGTTTCCTCGGTTTTATTTTGAATTACGATGCAAGGGCCGGCTTCCACAACAGTTACCGGAATCATCTTACCATCGGCTTCAAAAATTTGGGTCATTCCTAATTTTTTGCCTAAGATTCCTTTAGCCATTATCGCACCCCCCTACGCCTTTATCTCGATATCTACACCAGCAGGAAGATCTAAGCGGGTTAACGCATCAATCGTCTTTGCTGTCGGTTCCAAAATATCAACTAATCTCTTGTGAGTTCTCATTTCGAATTGCTCACGAGAGTCTTTGTTAACATGAGGAGAACGTAGAATCGTATAAATATTTTTTTCTGTAGGAAGTGGAATTGGTCCGGAAACTTGTGCTCCGGTACGTTTCGCAGTTTCTACAATCTTTGCAGCACTTTGGTCAAGTGCTTTGTAATCATACGCTTTTAAACGTATTCTGATTTTTTGAGTCTTTGACATTTAGTAATTCCTCCTAATCGCCGCGTTTCTAAGAACGGACATACTCCGCAAAAGTTCCCTTGGTTTACCAAGCCATCTCTTGCTTCATCGCTAGCCTTCTAATAAACATAAGATAATGAGGGGCTATTGATAGCCCCTCATTTGGGCTACATTAAAATTTATTCATCGATTTCGGTTACAACACCGGCACCAACGGTATGACCGCCTTCACGAATAGCAAAGCGCAGGCCTTCTTCAATAGCAATGGGGGTGATAAGTTCGATATCCATCTTAATGTTATCTC
>JALCSJ010000071.1 GCA_022653215.1 Acidaminococcaceae bacterium | reverse complement strand
ATGCTATGACTTTGGATGGAAAACTGGCTACCTATACCGGTGATGCTAAATGGATTACCGGTGAGACAGCCAGAGCCTACGGACATTTGCTGCGGCATGAATACGATGCTATTTTGGTAGGCAAGCGGACTGTTTTGGTTGATGACCCGGAACTTACCTGCCGGTTAGTGGATGGCAATAATCCTATCAGAATAGTTTTGGACAGTAATTTGGAAATTCCCAGAACTTGTAAGCTGGTAAATGATGGTAAAGCACCTACGATTATTGTTACAGGTAAAGATATTCCCGCTAAAAAAGTAGCTGCTTTTACTTCTAAACCGGGTGTCAGAGTTTTACAGGTTCCTTTGTCAGACGGAGAGCCTGATCTAAAATATCTCTTATCTGCTTTGGGACGGGAAAATATAACCAGTCTTTTAGTAGAAGGGGGCAGTGCTGTACATGGTTCCTTCTTTGATGCGGGACTGGTCCAAAGAGTCTATGCCTTTATTGCGCCTAAACTTATCGGCGGTACCGGTAATATTTCTCCGGTGGGAGGCAAAGGCAAGAGCGTTATTTCTGCCGGTTATGTCCTGCATCATCAGGAAGTCAAGACTTTTGACAGAGATATTCTGGTAACAGGCAGGATAGGAAAGGAGTTAAGACCATGTTCACAGGATTAATTGCTGAACTTGGTAAGGTGGATAACCTGAAAAAAGAAAAAGATTCCTACCGCCTGACGGTAAGTGCCCAAAAAATTCCGCCTCAATTACAAAGAGGGGAAAGCATTGCAGTAAATGGTGCCTGCTTAACAGTTACAGAGTTTTCTTCCGAAAAATTTACTGTGGACGTTATGCCGGAAACAGCCAGAAGAACTACCATAGGCACTCTGGAAAAGGGTGATAAGGTTAATTTGGAGAGGACCCTCCATTTATCTGATGGCTTAGATGGACACATTGTCAGCGGTCATATTGACGGGGTTGGAACCATCAGCAAGGTAGTGCCGGAAGGTATTGCCAGGGTAGTTACTATTACGACTCCGCCTGAATTGCTTAGATACATTATCGTAAAAGGCTCCATTGCCATTGATGGTATCAGTCTTACCGTAACGGCAGTTACTCAAACGGGTTTTTCTGTGTCTTTGATTCCCCTTACAGTAGAGGATACGACACTGGGGTTTAAGAACATTGGAGCTAAGGTTAATCTGGAAACTGATATTATAGGCAAATATGTAGAAAAAATGCTGGAAAATAAAGAGCTGGAAAAACCAAGTTCTTTGACAAAGAAAGCTCTTTTAGAAAATGGGTTTATATAGGAGGAAATCATGGACGAAAATTTCAAGTTTAACACAGTGGAAGAAGCTATTGCAGATATTAAAGCAGGAAAAATGGTTCTTGTAACAGATGATGAAGACAGAGAAAACGAAGGGGACCTGATCATGGCGGCTCAGTTTGTTGACACTGAGGCTATTAATTTCATGGCAACTCATGCTAAAGGCTTGATTTGCATGCCTTGCGACGGTGAAATCGTTGATCGTCTGCAATTTGAACCTATGGTGGCAAACAACACGGATAATCATGAAACTGCTTTTACCGTATCAATTGACCATAAGGATACGACAACAGGTATTTCTGCTGTAGAAAGAGCTTTTACTATTAAAAAATGTACCGAAGATAATGCTGAACCCTTGGATTTCAGACGGCCCGGCCATGTATTTCCTTTACGTAGCCGCAAGGGTGGTGTTATGCGCAGAACAGGCCACACGGAAACCACTACGGATTTATGCAAACTAGCCGGACTGAAACCTGTAGGCATCTGCTGCGAAATCATGAGTGCAGATGGTACCATGATGCGTACTGCGGAATTAATTGAATTTGCCAAAAAGTACAAATTAACTTTTATTACAGTAGCATCTTTAGTTGCCTATCGTAAGAAAACAGAAAAAATGGTACATAGAATCGCCAACGCTGCTTTGCCGTCTAAATACGGTACTTTCAGAGCTATTGGCTATACCAATGATTTGGATGACAAATGTCATGTAGCCTTAGTCAAAGGCGATATTGCCGGTAAAAAGAATGTACTGGTAAGAGTTCATTCCGAGTGTTTAACCGGTGATGCTTTCGGTTCTCTCCGTTGTGATTGCGGTGATCAGTTAGCTACAGCTTTAAGAATGATTGAAAAAGAAGGTACGGGCGTAGTTCTTTATATGCGCCAAGAAGGCCGTGGCATTGGTTTGGCTAATAAGTTGAAAGCTTACGAACTTCAAGATCAGGGACTGGATACAGTAGATGCTAACGTAAAATTGGGATTTGCTCCTGATTTACGGGATTATGGTATTGGGGCACAAATTCTGGCGGACCTGGGTTTAACAAGTATCCGTCTATTAACGAATAACCCCGCTAAAAGAGCAGGACTCTCCGGTTACGGTATTACTATTACGGAAACTGTGCCGATTATCATGAAGGATAATTGTTACAATCATAAATATCTTTTGACAAAAGAAAGACGCATGGGTCACAAACTAAATGAGAGCGAGGATTTAAAATGAGAGTTTTAGAAGGTAAATTACTGGCCGAGGGCCTGAAAATAGGTATTGTGGTAGCAAGATTCAATGAATTCATTACCAGCAAGCTGTTAAGTGGTGCGGAAGATACTTTGGTAAGACATGGTGCTAAAAGCGAGGACATTACTGTGGCATGGGTGCCGGGAGCTTTTGAGATTCCTTCTATTGCCAAAAAAATGGCCAAGAGCAAAGAATACGATGCCATTATTTGTTTGGGAGCTGTTATTCGCGGGGCTACTTCTCACTATGATTATGTCTGCAATGAGGTTTCCAAGGGTGTTGCTATGGTCAATATGGAAACAGGAGTACCCTGTGCTTTTGGGGTCGTAACTACCGAAAATATTGAGCAGGCTGTGGAAAGAGCAGGAACCAAGGCCGGCAATAAGGGTTCTGATGCAGCAGCAACGGCCATTGAAATGGCAAATTTAAATAAAATGTTATAAAATTTCCTCTTGACATTACGAACAACTGTTTGTAGAATATATATGTAGCAATAATTAAATTTGAATACGGAGGAAATTAGCATGGACACAGATAAGACAAAAGCTCTCGATGCGGCAGTGCATCAAATCGAAAAAGATTTTGGCAAGGGTTCCATTATGCGTTTAGGTGAAGCCGGAGCTAAAATGAATGTAGAAACTATTCCTACCGGAGCGTTATCTTTGGATATTGCGTTAGGTGTAGGCGGTATTCCACGCGGCCGTGTTATTGAAATATACGGACCTGAATCTTCAGGTAAAACTACCGTGGCTCTGCATATGATTGCTCAGGCCCAGAAGGCAGGCGGTTATGCAGCATTTATTGATGCAGAACATGCCTTAGATCCGGAATATGCCAAGCATTTAGGAGTAGATGTAGATGATTTGCTTATTTCACAGCCTGATACAGGCGAACAGGCCCTGGAAATATGCGATGCTCTGGTGCGCAGCGGGGCCATTGATATTGTGGTTATCGACTCCGTGGCGGCTTTAGTACCAAAAGCAGAAATCGAAGGAGAAATGGGAGATTCCCATGTAGGACTACAGGCTCGTCTAATGAGTCAGGCTTTGCGGAAATTAACCGGTATTATTTCCAAGTCCAAAACCTGCACAGTCTTTATTAATCAGATTCGTGAAAAAGTCGGTATTATGTTTGGTAATCCTGAAGTTACCACCGGTGGCCGTGCTTTGAAATTCTATTCTACTATCCGGTTGGATGTTCGCAGAATAGAAACTTTGAAAAACGGCAACGAGATGATTGGTAATAGAACCCGGGTTAAAGTAGTTAAAAACAAAGTAGCGCCTCCCTTTAAGCAAGCGGAATTTGATATTATGTACGGGGAAGGCATTTCTAATGAAGGATGTCTGGTGGATTTAGGGGCCGAATACAATATTATTGACAAGAGCGGTTCCTGGTATTCCTATAATGACGAAAGAATCGGTCAGGGCAGAGAAAATGCCAAGACCTTCTTAAAAGAGCATCCGGATATTGCTGCCGAAGTTGAAAGCAAGATCAGGGCAATTGCTTTGCCCAAACCAGATGCCGCTGCCCCGGAGAAGGCAGATGCGCAGGCTGATACCAAGAAAGGCACAGATGATGGTGAGAAAGAGTAAAAAGCTTTTGGCAAGTTACGAAGAAGCTTATGATTTTGCTCTGGATAGATTATCAGTGCGTGATTACAGTACTAAAGACATGGAGGGGAAGCT
Organism: Acidaminococcaceae bacterium; assembly: GCA_022653215.1. GTDB lineage: Bacteria > Bacillota > Negativicutes > Acidaminococcales > Acidaminococcaceae > JALCSJ01. The sequence continues at coordinate 5,920 of JALCSJ010000071.1, read as the reverse complement.
GCGGGAACGCAACTGCCCCTCTGCTCTTATCACCCAGGTAATTGCCAAGCTTCTGGAAAACAAGTTCATTGACGAAGAACGTTATGGACAACGGGTATATGAATACTGGCTGACCAAGAAATTCTATGGCCGGCAGCATCTGCGCATGACACTCATGAAGAAGAAGGTTCGTTCTGACCTTATTTCCGGTTTGGTTAAGCAATTAACCCATGCTGAAGAAGAAAAACGGGCAGAAGCTTATACTGATAGCAATTTGCCGAAATTCAGAAAAAAATACGGAGAAGAAACGCAGAAAATCGCCGGTGCTTTAGCCAGAGGTTTGGGCAGCAGAGGTTTCAGCACAGAGATTATAAGCACGATGCTGGGACGGGCAAGATGTTCAGAGTGAGAAATTAGGCAATATTTGAGCTAAATTTCTAGATTTTGTACATATATTGTCTGAAAAGTTGACACATTGTTTAAAATACTATAAAATATTCATATCCAATCGTGTTAATTGAAAACGGTGAGGCGACCTTTGGTTGCCTCATTTAGTGTGAGATTGTAAATATTTAAACAAAATTTCAAATTTGACAAAATACAATAATAGGAGGTGAGAAGAATAGTTATAACAACAATTGGCGTAAGTATAGTCTTCTGTGTGATTGGTTGCATAGTGGGCTATTTAATACGTAAGCATATCGCCGAGGGCAAAATAGGCGCTGCTGAAGAAAGGGCAGTGCAGATTCTGCAAGAAGCGGAAAAAGCCGGAGTCGCTAAGGCCAAAGAAATGCAAGTCGAGGCGAAGGAAGATATTCACCGGCAACGTAGTGAAATGGAGAAAGAAAATAGGGATAGGCGGGCAGAAATTGCCAAAGCCGAACGTCGTGTAGTGCAAAAAGAGGAGAACGTAGATAAAAAGCTGGATTCTTATGAGAAGAAGGAAGAAAAACTCATAGAGCAAAGCAATAAACTCCGTGAATCTCAGGATAATATTGATGCATTGTACGCGAAACAACTGGTGGAACTGGAAAGAGTTTCCGGTTTAACCACTGATGAAGCTAAGAAAGAATTGTTGGATAATGTAAAGACAGAAGTAAAACATGATACAGCTAAAATGATCAAAGACTTGGAGCAAGAAGCCAAGGATACTGCTGATGCTAAAGCTAAGGAAATTATTTCCATAGCAATTCAAAGATGTGCAGCAGATCATGTAACTGAAACAACTGTTTCTGTTGTAGCGTTACCTAATGATGAAATGAAAGGTCGTATTATTGGTCGTGAAGGCCGTAATATTCGTACTTTAGAAACCTTAACAGGTATAGATTTGATTATTGATGATACCCCGGAAGCAGTTATTATTTCCGGTTTTGATCCGGTTCGCAGGGAAATTGCCCGCATGGCACTGGAAAAATTGATTAATGATGGTCGTATTCACCCAGCTCGTATTGAGGAAATGGTGGAGAAAGCCCAGAAGGAAATCGATTTGAAGATCAAGGAAGCAGGCGAACAAGCTACTTTCGAGACCGGTGTTCATGGTTTGCCGCCGGAGATTGTTAAGATTTTAGGTCGTTTGTGTTACCGGACCAGTTATGGTCAAAATGCTTTGAAACATTCTGTAGAAGTAGCCCATTTGGCAGGCTTAATGGCTGCTGAATTAGGAGTGGATGTTGACTTGGCAAAGCGTGCAGGTTTATTGCACGATATTGGTAAGGCAGTGGATCATGAGGTTGAAGGTTCTCACGTTGATTTGGGTGCAGAGGTTGCTAAGCGTTATCATGAACCGGAAGTGGTTATTAATTCCATTATGTCCCATCATGGTGATGTTGAACCTACTAGTGTAGAAGCAGTTTTGGTGGCAGCGGCTGATGCTATTTCAGCAGCAAGACCCGGTGCCCGTCGTGAAACGTTGGAAACTTATTTAAAACGGTTAACTCGATTGGAAGAGATTGCCGAATCATTTGATGGTGTTGAAAAATGCTATGCAGTACAAGCTGGTCGTGAAATTCGTATCATGGTTAAACCTGATAAGATTGACGACGATACTTCAGTTATTTTGGCCCATGATGTTGCTAAGAAAATTGAAGAAGAAATGGAATATCCCGGACAGATTAAAGTTGTCATCGTCCGTGAGACTAGAGCAATTGATTATGCGAAATAGAAAACAAAAATCGGCTTCCCAACATGGGAAGTCGATTTTTTTGCTATAATAATTCTCCATAGCGTTTAATATAAAATTTTTTAACTACTGTGGCTGTAAACATGTAACCTAGAATAATAAGCAGCAGAAAGCCAAAATAGGCGGCAGGCAATGGTTTTAGACCAAGAGGACCGGCCAAAGGTGTAAAGGGCAGAGCCGTTACGATTGAGCAGCCTGCCAAAGTCAGGAAAATCATGGACTTGGAAGCAATGCTGTCAATAAAAGGCAGTTTGGGAGTCCTAATCATATGAATAATCATAGTCTGACTCCACATTGATTCCACAAACCAGCCGGTTTGGAAAACAGCCAGGTACATAAGTTTGTCGGTAGAGGAGGATAAAGCTGTGTAAAGCTGGCCGCCGGTAAAAAGCGGGCAAATATAAAAATACATAAGCAGATAGGTGATAATATCAAATATGGAACTGGAAGGTCCCAGCCACAGCATAAATTTAGTGATTGAGCCAGCTTCCCATTTCCTCGGTTCCATGAGAAATTCTTTATCTACATTATCCCAAGGAATAGCCAGGCAGGAAAGGTCATAAACCATATTTAACAGGATCAGCTGTAAAGCCGCCATAGGTAAAAAAGGCAGGAAAGCACCGGCCACCAGGACGGACAGCATATTGCCAAAATTAGAAGAAACAGTCATTTTGATATATTTAATCATATTGGCATAAGTTTTCCGGCCTTCGATAATACCATCTTCCAGAACCAGCAAATCTTTTTCCAGAAGAATAACATCAGCAGATTCCTTAGCAACATCAACGGCGGTATCTACAGAAATACCTACGTCGCTGGCACGCATGGCAGCTGCATCATTAATCCCGTCACCCATATAGCCAACCAGATGACCGCGCTCACGTAAAGCACTGATAACAGCGGCCTTTTGGGTAGGGGATAATTTAGCAAAAATTGTATTTTTCTCAGCTAAGTCACCGATTTCCTCAGCAGATAAATCTTCCATTTGTGAACCCAAAAGTACCCCTGTAACATTGAGACCAACCTGCCGGCAAACATGGACTGTAACCTGGTCACTGTCACCGGTAAGAATTTTGATGCCTACGCTGTGTTCCTGCAAAGCTTTCAAGGCAGCAGCTGTAGTTTCCTTGGGCGGGTCAAGAAAAGCCAAATAACCCATAAGAACTAAATCCTTTTCATCTTGAACAGAAAATTGTCCTACCGGAGCAGGATTGGTTTTTTGTGCAAGGGCAATAACCCTCATACCTTCGCTATCAAGTTCTTGTACTTTTGTCATTATGATAGTTCTTAGTTCAGGAGTTAAGGGAACTACATTTTTCTCGTATTCCACAAAGGAGCAGGCCTGGAGCATTTCATGGACAGCGCCTTTAGTAATCATTTGAGTTTTGCCGGTTTTGTCTTCGATAACTACACTCATACGACGACGTTCAAAATCAAAAGGAATTTCATCAACTTTGGTATAATCGTGCTGGTTTAAATTTCTTTTCGTAGCATAATCAATAATTGATAAGTCAAGAAGGTTTTTTAAACCTGTCTGATAATAACTGTTCAGAAAACCATGACGTAAAACCCTGTCGTCTTCATCTCCCATAACATTCATGTGATATTCCAAAATGATTTTGTCTTGGGTTAATGTTCCGGTTTTATCTGTGCAGAGAATATCAATGGAACCGAGATTTTGGATGGCATGTAAGTTCTTAATAATAACTTTTTTCTTACCCATGTTTAGTGCACCTTTAGCCAGGCAGCTGGTAACTAGCATAGGAAGCATTTCCGGAGTCAGTCCTACGGCAACGGAAATAGCAAATAAGCCGGCTTCCAGCCAGTCTCCCTTCGTCAGACCATTAAGAACAAAGACAATAGGAACCATGACAAGCATGAAACGTACCAAAATCCAGGAAACGGCATTCATGCCTTTTTCAAAACCGGTTACTACGGGTTTAGCATCTAATTCTTTGGCCATACTGCCAAAAATCGTGGAATTACCAACGCCTACCACAAGACCTTGGGCGGTACCGCTGATTACGGTAGTACCCATAAAACCTAAATTAGAAATTTCTGTTACTGCTTGTCCGGAACCGGGTACAAGGGGCCTGCCTTGTTTTTCTACAGGTACGCTTTCTCCGGTAAGTGCAGCTTGGTTAATAAATAAGTCTTTGGTCGTGATAAAACGTATATCAGCAGGAAGCATATCACCGGCACTTAGTGTGACCAAATCTCCGTACACTAATTCGTCCAAAGGAATTTCCTGCTGTCCTTGTCCGTACCGAATAACAGCAGCAGTAGTACGAATCATGGCACTAAGCTTAGCTGCGGCATTGTTGCTTTTGGTATCCTGAACAAAACGCAGTATTCCGGATAAGAGCATCATGGTCACAATGATAAGCACCGTTGCAGGGTTTTTATCTTCGGGAGCAGCAAGAATAATGTTTGTGCAGGCCGAAATGCTGGCCAGAACTGCTAAAACAATTGTAAAGGGGTTAATAAAGGCGTCATAGAGTCTTTTGCCTAGACCGCCCTTTTGTTTATGGGTAACAATGTTGCGACCGTATTTTTTCCTGGAGGCAGCAATAGCCTCCGGTGTTAAGCCGCTTGGACCACAAGATAAATCAGTCCATAAAGTATTAAGATTTGCAGCTGCAAAAGTACGCAACTTGTTTTCTGTTGAGTTTACGCCGTTAATTCCGTTCATTAAAGCATCAATAATAATCATTTGTACCACCTCTTTCCGGTGGTGGCATGCCCCTTATCAGGCATAAAAATACCACCGACCTTTGTTTTAGCAAAGCATCGGTGGTCTAAATAGCAAACACGGTCAAATAAGCCCCTGAACAGACAGTCCGGTGCCATAAGAGAGTATGCTGACTACTAACGCTTTGCTGTTACTACTTCGCGGGCCATTACTCATACGAATGGTCACCATCCTTTCGGGTTATTATTTAGTTGTTGGATTATAAGCATAATCTTCAACTGCTTGTATCATAACTTATTAAATTACGTTTGTCAATTATGTTACAGTATGGTGCTTCGGTCGCACTAAAAAGGTCAGCAACTCTCCCTACGGGAATGCAGTCTAGCGGATAATTTGTCAGTCGCTTTCCCGCAGGTTGTGAATTTTCTCGCTACTATCGCCGACTCATGTGTATATCGGCCCGCTATAGGTGCTGCGAACCGATATACACTTCGTTCGCGGCTCAGCAGCGTAGCAAATTTGCCAACCTGCTCAATGCTCCTGCCAATATTATCCGTCGGACTGCTGCTAGCGTATATGATGTCGGTAGCATGACTCCACGCCGATCTGGTCGAGCATGACCAGCCAGTATATGGCGCTTCGGTCGCACTAAAAAGGTTGGTCACTCTCCCTACGGCATTACGCCGATCTGGTCGAGCATGACCAACCTTTTTAGTGCTCCCTTGCTTATATTATATTTAATTATTTTCAACTTTTTGCATACAAAGCACCGAAAAGTTGCTATAATATTTTTATATAAATAGATAGTAAATAACTGTGCGCAGTTGGTGAGGGGTAAAAAATGGTTTTTTGGTTTATAGTTGAACATACGATGCTGCCGATTTTTTTCTTGGTGTTGCTGGGTTTTTTCCTGGATAAAAAATTTGGCATGAATGTTAAGACAATGTCGAAGTTAATGTTTTATTTAATAATTCCCAGTTTTGTTTTTGTGAATGTATATAAGATGCATCCGGATGCCAGCAGTATTAGGGTAATATTTGGCATAGCATCTATAATGGTGAGTTCTTTTT
>JALCSJ010000070.1 GCA_022653215.1 Acidaminococcaceae bacterium | reverse complement strand
TGAAAGAGCTGCCAAGGTTTCCGGTGCCCGTTTCACTTTCTACAGAGGTTTGGGTTCCAGATTAGAGCGCAGCGTCTATAATTTCATGTTGGACACTCACACAGCTAAACATGGTTACACGGAAATATTCCCGCCTTATATTGTAAATAGAGCTAGCATGGTGGGTACAGGCCAATTGCCTAAGTTTGCTGAAGATATGTTTAAAGTAGAAAAACAAGATATGTATTTGATTCCTACTGCAGAAGTACCTGTTACTAACTATCACAGAGGCGAGATTCTTAATGGTGATGATTTACCCATTAAATACTGTGCTTACAGTGCTTGTTTCAGAGCCGAAGCCGGTAGTGCCGGTCGTGATACCAGAGGATTGATTCGTCAGCATCAATTCAACAAAGTTGAATTAGTAAAGTTCACGAAACCCGAGGATTCCTGGGATGAATTGGCTAAGTTAACCAATGATGCAGAAGATATTTTGAAACTTTTAAAGCTTCCTTATCATGTAGTACATCTGTGTACCGGTGATTTGGGCTTTAGCTCAGCTACTACTTATGATTTGGAAGTATGGCTGCCGGCTTCTAATTGCTACAGAGAAATTTCTTCCTGCTCCAACTTCCTGGATTTCCAGGCTCGTCGCGCAGATATTAAGTTCCGCCGTTCTCCCAAAGCTAAACCCGAATACGTTCATACGTTGAATGGTTCCGGATTGGCAGTGGGTCGAACTGTTGCGGCTATTTTGGAAAACTACCAACAAGCAGATGGCAGTGTAGTGGTGCCGGAAGTTTTGCGCCCGTACATGGGTTGTGACGTTATTAAGAAATAAAACAAAAAAGAGCGCTTAGCGCTCTTTTTTAACATAGATAAAAACGGAGCATGCGGATAACGCTGCACAAGGGGAGTTGTATTTATGAAAGAATTATTTGCTGCTATAAACAGCGTTTTAGCTTTCATTGGGCCTTTATCAGATTTCTTTTGGGATTTTCCTACTAATTTTGCCTGGTATAAAGCTATTCCGGTAATCGGAAATTTTTCTTTGGCTATTGTGGTACTAATGGGTTCAGGTTTATATTTCAGCTATAAAATAGGTTTTATGCAATTTACGTATTTAGGACGTGGTTTGCGCATTTTAACTCAGCGTAAACATGTAGAAACAGGTATTTCACCCTTGGCTGCCTTTTTCTTGAGTACAGCCATGCGAGTAGGTCCCGGTAATATTTTGGGTGTAACCGGTGCCATTGCTGTAGGTGGTCCGGGGGCTTTGTTCTGGATGTGGGTATCGGCTTTCTTTGGTATGGCAACGGCCTACATGGAAAGCGTCTTGGCTCAGATTTTTAAGGAGAAAAAGGGCAGTGAATATGTAGGCGGTTTGCCTTTCTACGGCAGGAGACTTTTAGGCAACAGCGTGACCGTAGGTGTGGCTTTATCCTGCATTTATATTTTATATGCTATGTTCTGTTTGCCGGCTCAGGGTTTCAATGTTGTTTCTTCAATAGGAGCTATGGGCGAAATCTTAACAGGCAGCAAAATTCCAACGATTTCAACATTTTATTTTGTTACGGCAGCAATTGTACTGATTTTTACTGCAGTAGTTGCCTTTGGCGGCATTAAGAAAGTTACGGCAGTAACAGATAAAATGGTGCCTGTGATGGCAGTTGTTTATGTGGTTACGGTTATTGTTTTGATTCTTGTTAATACTGGCAGCATACCTTATTTCTTCAGTGCGGTCTTTGGTGGCGCGTTTAAGCCGGAAGCCATATTTGGCGGTCTTTTTGGTACTGCTTTGGTTCAGGGCGTTAAACGTGGTTTAATGAGTAACGAAGCAGGCCAAGGTACTATTACTATGAGTGCTGCATCTTCCGATGCAGACCATCCTTGTGACCAGGGTTTGGTTGCTGCCATTGGTGTATGGCTGGATACCATTGTTATTTGTACTATGACAGGTTTTATCGTGGTTATGGCACATTATTGGCAGATAGATCCAAAGGCGTGGAAAGCAGCCGGCAAATTGCCCAAATTCTTATTGTCTGTTGCAGAATTGACACCGGGTACTGATTTTAATGCCATTGTGACTTTCTTGCTGACCTTATGTTTCTGCTTGTTTGCTTATACCTGTTTAATCGGGATGATTTCCTTCTCGGAAATTGCCGCTAATCGTATTAGCAGAAGCCAATCTTTTATTAACGGGATTCGCTGCTTGGGAATTTTCGTAGCTGCTTTTGGTATTTTGGTTAATATCGGTGGTTATGATTTAGGCAATTTATGGGCTTTCTCTGATTTTGCCAACATTGTTATTGTATATTGTAATATACCGATTTTATACATCGGGGCAAAATACGTGTATAAAGCCACAGAACAATACAAGAAGCATCCGGGAGAGAAGTTCACCGGAGACATTATCGGTATGGATGTAGACTGCTGGAAGAAATAAATATTTTATCATTAAAAATCGATATATTCTCAAAAAACAAAGGGCCACTACTATATATAGTAGTGGCTATTTTTTAACTTCTTGCTCAAGCTCTTATTTTCGCCCAATATCTATTCATTACGTCCATTATCTCAAAAATGAGAAAAAATACACTTTTTCCTTTTAACTCCTCAAAACTCCTCAAAAGTCCTCGACTTTTCTCAATTTTCCTCTTGCACTTTCTGCACTTCGTAGTATAATAAAAAACGACAAAGAATGGCGAGCAACTTTGTAAGTTGTACACGCAAAGGGGGATGGATATGAAAAAACAAAGATATTTTCAGCTGACTCAAGATGCAGTGACTAAGCTGGCAGAAAATTATGGAACTCCTTTATTGGTGTTATCTTTAGAGCAAATTGAAAAAAATTATAATTTTATGAGGGAACAGCTTCCTCAAGTAAAAATACATTATGCCATGAAGGCTAATCCTGATTTAAGGATTTTGGAGACCTTGGCAGAAATGGGCTCTTGTTTTGACGTAGCCAGCGACGGCGAAATCAGAACCTTGGCAGAGCTGGGAATTAGCGGAGACAGACTGATATATGCTAATCCTATTAAAACAGGCTCAGGACTCAAAGCCTGCAACGACAGCGGTGTTTATCGGATGACTTTCGACAGTGAAGCGGAAATCAAAAAGATTGCAGCTGCCTGCCCTGGCGCTACAGTATTGTTACGTCTGCGCATTGACAATGCCAAAGCTCATGTTGATTTAAATAAAAAGTTCGGTGCACCGGCTGACAAGGCTTTAAGTTTATTAAAAGCCGCTAAAGAGGCAGGATTGGATGCAGCAGGAATTGCTTTCCATGTTGGCAGCCAGACTGTGGTGGCTGATCCCTATCTGGAAGCATTGGATTTGGTTCGCAGTATTTATGAACAGGGCGCCAAAGAAGGCATGAAGTTCAGAGTGCTGGATATTGGCGGCGGCTGGCCTATTCCCGAACCGAGAGTGCGTTTTAATCTGGCAGAGATGATGGCTCAGATTAAGGCCCGTTTGGACGAGGATTTTCCGGATACAGAGATTTGGGCAGAACCGGGACGCTATATGTGCGGAACTGCTGTAAATCTTATTACCAGTGTTATAGGCGTTAACGAAAGAAACGGTCAGACCTGGTATTTCTTGGATGACGGCATTTATGGGTCCTTCTCCGGAGTGATTTTCGACCAATGGGATTTTAAGTTAATTAGTTTTAAGAACAGCGGGAAAAAGCATCAGGCTACTTTTGCCGGTCCCAGCTGTGATTCTTTAGATATTATGTTCAGAGGCAAAATGACCGAAGAACTGGAAATCGGGGATTTGCTGCTGGTGCCTTTGTGCGGCGCCTATACTTCAGCTTCTGCTACCACCTTTAACGGCTTCCATAAAGCCCAGATTGTGGTGTGGGAGGAAGTTAGAGAGCAATTAAAGCTTAGATTAGCCAAAGCAGTATAAACGAGCGAATATTTGCTCTTTTTCATCCTCTGTGTATGATATTTTCTCCAAACTTTTTCTTAAGCGCATCGATAGCGTCGATGCGCTTTTTCTTTTTGGTGTTGTCGTCCAGGTCTAGGAGAATTTCGCCCTCGGGGGCAATTTTGCTCAGGGAAACACCTAAAAGCCGCACCGGACGGGACCATTTTACGGCACCGGCCAGTTGCCGGATAAAAGCAAAAATGTCTTCGTCCAGACTTATCGGGACTTCGGTGGTTATACTCCGAGTAATGGACTTAAAATCGTTGTATTTAACCTTCAAGGTGACTGTGTGGCCGACTTTTTTTCCGAGCCGTACCCGCCAGCCTACTTGCTGGCACAAGTCCCACAAAGCTTTGTGACGTTCTTCTTCTGTATGGAGATCCACCATGAAAGTATTTTCTTTACCGATGGACTTTTGTTCCCAATCGTTAATAACAGGACGGGTATCTAAACCTAGCGCCAGCTGCCGTAATTCTTCCGTGTTGTTGCCAAGAACTGGCTGCAGATAGGCGCTGTCTGCGGTAGCTAATTGCCCGATTGTTGTAATACCAAGGCGTTTCAGTCCTTCTTGTGTACGAGCTCCTACACCAAAAATTTTTCCTACAGGCAGGGGAGCAATAAAAGCGGCGGCTTCTTTTTGGTGAATAATTACACAACCGTCCGGTTTGTCCAGGTCACTGGCTAATTTAGCCAGAAATTTATTAGGTGCCAAACCTACAGAGGCAGTTAAACCTACATCCTTCTTTATGCGGGCTTTCACCTTGGCACCCAGAGACTCCACATTGCCTACTAGTTTTTCCATACCTGATAAATCCAAAAAAGCCTCATCAATGGAGAGCGGTTCTACACAGGGAGAAAACTCATGAAAAATAGCCATAATCTCAGATGAAACCTCTTCATACCGCTGATGCCGGCCGGGAATAAAAATTCCCTGGGGACAGAGCTGTTGAGCTTTCACTGTAGACATGGCTGAATGAACTCCGTATTTACGTGCTTCATAGGAACAGGTAGACACTACGCCTCGGGAAGAAAGACCGCAGACAATCAAGGGTTTACCCTGATATTCGGGATGATCCATTTGTTCTACGGATGCAAAGAAAGCATCCATATCCACATGCATTATCCAGCGCATTTTTCCTCCTTGAGCTAGCCTTGTAGTTACATAGCACTTAAGCTTTCCATGATCAAAACTGTTATGGTTCTTAAAAACTGCAATTCTTTTTCACTATGGCGTTTGTCATCACTCATTTTGCCAAAAACGTCCATAGCAGTTTTCAGCATCTTTTTTGTAATGCCATGCTGTTTTACACCATGGACTTTTACGGATTTGCTAATCCCGGTCAGTATGGTCAGAGCGGCTTTTTTTTGGCTGCCTTCTAATTTGGTATTGCTTAAAATCTGTTTGCGAATAATAGTTTCTTGTTCAAAAAAATCTTTCTCACCCAAAACTGCATCTTCGGCAGCTTTTGGCGCTTTTTCCTCTTTAGCTTTATCTGTCATAATTAAACTCCTTTATATCAGCCTCTAGAAAAACCAAGGCTATATGAATTTATTGATGAATTTTTATAAGTAAATTTTTCTTGAAACTCTTTTTGAACCACTTACTCACAATCTTCAATTGATGAAGTTCAATGGAAGGGAGAATAGGAGAGGTCAAATTAAGTACGGCACCCTTCTTGCTGAGACTGGCATGCATAGCAGTTAAAGGCCCTGTCTGAGAATAATCCAGACTCTCGGCAATGGACAATAACAAAGCACCTTTGCCTAAATCAGTGTATAATTTTTCCGGCAGCAGGTTCTTATAGGCTTTGGACCGCATATAACTGCGGGAAATTCCGTTGTGCCAAGCTGCCATAATAGCCGTGCAAATAACTTCCCAGTGGGTAAGACCGAAAATTTTTGCATTCTCAATCATATAGCCGCTGTGTCTGGCATGGCTGTAATAGTTAATGGTAATACCAATATCATGAAGCAGAGCTGCTGTTTTTACCAAAGGCCGCCAGGATTTATCCAGCTTCAGCATAGGACCCCAGGAATCAAAAAGCTCCAAGGCATATTTGGCAACCAGGTGGCTGTGCTGAATGTCAGAAGCATATAGCGTCATAGTCAGTTCTGTGCTGGTAGTAAGAATATCTTTGGAAATAAGGGGACGATGGGTCTTACGGGTATAGTATTCGGTAAAGAGTCCTTCTCTAAGACCACAGCCGGATACTATGAACTTCTTGGTCTTTACTTGTTCAGCCAGAATTTTGATTATGCCGGCACCGGCTACGATAATATCGGCACGGTCTACCGATAGTCCGGAAATGTTTTTTCTTTCTTCCATAGTAGTACCGCGCAGCATCTTAAAAATCAACCGTAGACTAGTTATGTTCATCTGGTAATTATGAATTTTAGGAGTGTAGTATTTAATACGTTTCTGGTCGATTTTTCCTATACTACGAGCAGTACCGCCTACACCGATAATAGGCAGGCCTTTGACCTCTTCCAGCCAGGGAACTTTGCTGACATATGAAGTAATAATCTTATGGAGCCGGCCAACTACAGTAGGCGTAATCTTGTCGCCGATTTTAGCAAGATAGGTAAGATTAACGCAGCCAATAGGCAAACTGATAGATTTTACCATTTTACGATTTTTAACTAAAATCAGTTCCGTGCTGCCGCCGCCTAAGTCAAATATTAAGGCATCTTTAACAGCCAGGGTATTAACAACACCCAAATAGCTCATGTAGGCCTCGGTTTTACCGGAAATAACATCTACCTTCATACCTGTTTCCAGCCGGATTCTGTTGGCTAAAGCTTTCCCGTTAGGGGCATTACGAATAGCCGCCGTGGCTACGGCAATAATAGCGGTAGCTGCATAAAGCTTGCACAAAGAAGCAAAATTCCGCAGGCACTCAATGGTATCATTGCAGCCTTCCTCGGTGATTTCACCTTTTTTATTGACTTTGGAAGCCAGACGCAGAGGTTCTTTTTGGTTGTACACTAAGTTGTATGCACCTGTTTCGTACAATTCCATAACAACTAAACGTGCCGAGTTGGAACCAATATCTATAACAGCAATTCTTTGCATAGTAATCTCGCTCCGTAATTTTCAATTTCATAAATCTCATATGAACTCACATTATTATATCCAGTTTATCCTATTTTGGCAAAAAATTCTCTAATAATTAGCAATTATTGTTAAAAATGCGTTAAAATATAAATAATTAACGTATTTTTTTATGAAAATTTGTTAAAATAGTATTATTAGGAGGCGGAACTATGACGAAGAAAAATGTGGCGACTTTTGCAGCTATTCATTTGGGCTCAGAACTCATTAGCCTCAAGATAATAGAATATACAAACCTTAATAAAATGAATGTTCTGGAAGAGGCAGTAAAGAGAGTCCGCCTGGGAGAAGAGACTTTCAAAAGCGGTAAAATCTCCTTTAGTACTATTCAGACAATTTGTGATATCTTAAACGGTTACAAAAGACTAATGACGGAATATGGAGTTAACAAATACGTCCTTCAGGCTACTACTGCCGTACGGGAAGCTTCCAATCAGACTTTCTTTATTAATCAGATTCAAGTAAAAACAGGGCTGAAAATCGAAGTAGTAGATATGCCCAGAGAGATTTATACCAAGTTTACCTCGGTAATCAGGACCTTAGGTCTATATGAAAAACAAGCAGCCGGCAAAGGAATTTTGTATTTGGATATTTCGTCCGGTGGATTGGGCATTGTTTATTTCAAAGACGGAGCTATTAAATATCAGCAGAACCTTCATATCGGGGTTGTTCGTATTAAAGAAGCCTTTGATAGGAATCAGCGTTCCAGTGTGCATTTTAGTCAGGCTTTGGATGAATATATTGCCAGCAATATTGGCCCGGTGAAACAGGAAATGGGCAAAGAGCCTGTGGATTATCTGGTACTTACCGGCTCTGAAACCAAATTGATTTTAAAAATGATTGATAAAACCTATTGCCCCAATAAAGTGGCTAAATTGGAAGCAGCTAAGTTTTCCGCCTTTTATGACAGAGTACGGAAACTGAATATTCCTCAGTTGATTAAGGTTTTTAATATTGACGAAGAATCGGCAGAAATGGTTTTGCCTTCTATTATTCTTTACCAGCAGCTCTTGAATATTACACCTGCAGAAAATATTATTGTTCCTCCGGATAGGTTTATTGATGGGATGAAAGTCCTATATGTAGCAGGAGTTAAGGATAAAAAATTTATTAATAAACTGACGGAAATGCGGCTTTCCCTAGTACGCAGTATTGGGGAACGTTATCATTATGACCCTGACCATGCCAAAGCTACAGAAAAATTTGCCATGGTAATTTTTGACAGTCTGAAAAAATCTCAGGGTTTGGACGAACAAGCAAGATTGCTTCTGAGGGCGGCCAGCAATCTCCATGATATTGGAAAGTATGTTTGCCTGCGTTCCCACACGGCCTATAGCTATCGCCTGGTTAATTCCACGGATATTATGGGTTTCAGCAATCAGGACAAAAGAATTATTTCCCTGGTTACTTATTATCAGGGCAGTTTGCTTAGTGAGCATAGAATGGTAGATCGTCCCTTTGTGGAAAAGGAAATTCTTCCTCTGGTTGCCAAATTGGCTGCTATCCTGCGGTTAGCAGATGCTTTGGATCGTAGTTACAGACAAAAAATCAGGGATTGTCAAGTGGAAGTAAAGGGCAACGAACTTCTTGTTAAGGTGAAAAGCAAGGAAGACCTGGCCCTGGAAGAATGGACCTTTAATAATAAGGCGAATTTATTTGAAGCGGTTTTCGGTTTAATGCCGGTTATTGAAAGAGGGTAGTGAAGAAAACATGAAAATAGATTTAACCAATCCCGAATATTTTTTTAATAGAGAACTAAGCTGGTTAAAATTTAATTTGCGAGTGCTTCAGGAGGCTGGCATAAGAAATATGCCCCTCCTTGAAAGAATGCGCTTTGTGGCTATTAGTGCCTCAAATCTGGATGAATTCTTCATGGTTCGGGTTGCCGGGCTGTGGAGTCAGTTTGAAGGAGGCATTAATAAGACAGATGCAGCAGGGTTATCCGTAGAAGATCAATTGCGGGAGATTTCCAAAGCGGCACATAACCAGATGAAGCTTAAATATCGGTATTTCTTTAATTTGTTGAAAGAGCTGGAAAACCATGGAATTGCCTTTAAACGGGTTAAAGATGTGGATAAAAAGAGTGAGGAGTGGTTGGAAAACTACTATCGTGATTTTGTCTATCCGGTGCTTACACCTATGGCTGTAGATGCTTCCAGACCCTTTCCTTTCCTGGCAAACAAATCATTAAACTTGGCTGTAGAACTAAAAAACAAAGACAAGGAACATTGTATGGCCTTCGTTCAAGTTCCCTCCGTATTGCCTAGAGCTATTGCCGTAGAGGCAGATGCCATGGGACATACCTTTGTTTTTTTGGAAGACCTGATTTATGAACATTGCAAGGATCTTTTTACCGGTTGTGAGATTTTAGACATAGTACCTTTTAGAATTACCAGAGATTCTGATTTAGACGTGGACGAAGATGAAACAGAAGATTTGCTGAAAGAAATAGAAAAGTCTCTCCGGAAGAGAAAAAGAGGCGCTGCGGTAAGACTGGAAATTTGCCCTACAGACAATAAATTCCTTAAAGATTTTCTGATTACTAATTTGAATCTGTCTCCTACCGAAGTTTACGAAATTAAAGGGCCTTTGGATCTAACCTTTTTATTTAAATTTTTTGATTATCCCGGCATGGAAAAGTTCCAGTACAAGCCTTTTGTCCCGGCTCGCCCGGCAGAACTGCCGACTTTGGACAATCTTTTTGGGCAAATTAAAGAACACGATATTCTTCTCCACCACCCCTACGAAAGTTTTGACCCCATTGTCAAACTGGTTAGTGATGCGGCAGAAGACAGCAAGGTGCTGGCTATCAAAGCAACTCTATACAGAGTCAGCGGGAATTCCCCTATAGTAGGAGCCCTGGCCAGAGCTGCCGAAAATGGCAAACAGGTTACTGCCTTGCTGGAATTAAAAGCCAGGTTTGATGAAGAAAACAATATTGTTTGGGCCAGACGGTTGGAAAAAGCCGGCTGCCATGTTATTTACGGCTTAGTGGGGCTTAAAACCCACTCTAAGATTATACTGGTAGTCAGAAAAGAAAGCGGCGGCATTAAGCGCTACGTTCATTTGGGCACAGGTAATTATAATGACAAGACAGCTAAACTGTATACTGATATAAGTCTCATGACTGCCAATGATGAATTTGGCAGAGATGCATCAGCTTTCTTTAATTTGCTCAGCGGTTATTCCCAGCCACCTGTGTGGAACAAACTGGTTATGGCACCCTTAGGATTAAGAGAAAAAT
>JALCSJ010000069.1 GCA_022653215.1 Acidaminococcaceae bacterium | reverse complement strand
ATTTTAAAAGCAACCCATAAAGAAATTTTCCGGGGAACATTTGCTAAACAAGGTTATGAATATATGGCAGCAACCCACAAGGCCATCGTCAATGTTGACCCCCATCACAATAAGATAGTTAACTCTTTAGAAGAAGTTTTGAAAAAATGCGGCATTAAAGACGGCATGACTTTAGGTTTTCATCATCATTTCCGTGAAGGGGACTTTGTTGTGAACATGGTCATGAAAGCTGTTCATGATATGGGCATCAGAGATATTACTATTTGTGCCAGCTCTCTGGGTAAAGCCCATGATCCTATTGTTCCCTATATTGAAGACGGTACCATTACAGGTATTGAATCCTCCGGTGTCCGTGGCAAAATTGGTGAAGCTATCAGCGCCGGCAAGTTAAAGAAGCTGGCAATCATGCGCAGCCATGGCGGTCGTGTCCGTGCTATCGAATCAGGTGAAACTCATATTGATATTGCTTTCATCGGTGCTCCTACTTGTGACGATTACGGCAACTGTCGTGCCGTTGGCGGTAAAAGCGACTGCGGTGTCCTATCCTATTCTATGGTAGATGCTCAGTATGCAGACAAAGTTGTAGCAGTCACCGATACCCTGGTTCCCTTCCCCAACATTCCTGCTTCTATTTCTATGGTGAACGTAGATTATGTTGTAGTTGTGGATGCCATTGGTGACCCCAACAAAATCGCTACCGGCGCAGCTAAACCTACCACAGATATGCGCAAGCTTTTAATGGCAAAATATACCACGGAATTTTTGATTCACACCCCTTACTATAAGAACGGCTTTGCTTATCAAACCGGTGCCGGTGGGGCTTCCCTTGCTTCTACTGCCATTCTGGCTGATTATTTGAGAAAAGATAATATTCACATCGGACTGGGTTTAGGCGGTGTTACCAAGGCAATGTGTGATTTACAGGATGAAGGCTTAGTAGATAAAATCGTTGACTGTCAGGATTTTGATCTGGGTGGCATCGAAGGTATTAAAAATCATCCGGACAAACATATTGAAATTTCCACCAGCGAATATGCTGATCCCTTCAACAAAGGTTCCTATGTAAATAAATTGGATTTCGTTATTCTGGCATCTTTGGAAATTGACACCCATTTCAACTGCAATGTAGTTACCGGTTCAGACGGAGTTATTACCGGTGCTCAAGGTGGACATCCTGATACAGCAGCCGGAGCTAAATGCGCTATTGTTATTGCACCTCTGCTCCAAGGCAGAATTCCTGCTATCTGCACAGACGTTACGACCGTAACTACACCCGGCGAAACTGTTGACGTGGTTATAACTGACTATGGTATTGCTATTAATCCCCAACGTCAGGATTTGCTTGATGCTATGAAAGATGTTGACCTGCCTTTCTACACTATCGAAGAATTAAGAGACATGGCTTATAAGATGGTTGGCAAACCTGATCCTGTACAATTTGGTGACAGAATTGTAGGCATTATTGAAAGTCGGGATGGTACTATTATGGATGTGGTAAGACAAGTTAAAAAGTATGAATTTCAAGACTAGGGTAAAGTAATTAGGGCTAAATCAGTTGGAAAAATTTTAATCAAAGGAGAGATTATTATGTCGGAGGAGACAAAAGTTGTGGAAGAAAAAGAGGGTCTAAAGTTTTTTGGTTTGCCTTGGTGGTTTTGTTTAGCAGCAATTGTAATTGTTTTAGGAGCAACGTCTACCGGTGCCCTGACCAGCGAATTGGCAGGCAGCTTTGCCCTAATGCTGGCTATCGGTATCATTTGCAATGAAATCGGTGAAAGAATTCCTATTTGGAATTCCTACATCGGCGGCGGTTTGGTTCTGTCTTTCTTGGTTTCTGCTTTCCTGTTTACCGAGAAATTAATTCCTAAAAAGTATGCTGCCGGAGTTGACCTAATAATGGGCGGCAAAGTCGATTTCTTAAGCTTCTTTATTATTTTCCTGATTACCGGTTCTATTCTTGCTTTGGACAGAAAACTTTTAATCAGGTCTTTCGCAGGCTATATTCCGGCTATTTTCGGTGGTTTAATCGGTGCGGCTATACTCGGCATAGCCGGCGGTTTGATCTTTGGTATTGAGCCTAAATTAATTCTTTTAAACTACGTATTGCCTATCATGGGCGGTGGCAATGGTGCAGGTGCCGTGCCTCTTTCTCAGATTTATGAAACAGTAACAGGTGATAAAGCAGCCAATTATTATACCTTTGCTATTACGATTTTGACCATTGCCAATATTTTCGCCATTATGACTGCTGCAACTTTAAATAAGATTGGTGATATGAAACCCAGTTGGACAGGTGATAAGACTACCTTGATGCGTAGAGGTACGGAAGTTGGTTCTGATCAAAAACTTGGTACTCCTACTGTTGAAGAATTAGGCGGCGCTTTCTTTATGACCTTGTCTTTCTTGGCCTTGGGTCGTTTCTTTGGTAAAACCTTGTTTCCCAAAATTTTAGGGGTTGCTATTCATCCCTTTGCCTGGATGATTTGCTTTGTAGCTATCGCTGCTGCAACAGGTATTGTTCCTCCCAGAGTAAGAGCTGCTTCTAAGAGACTGCAGTCTTTCTTCACCAAAAACATGGTACTAATTATCATGGTTGGTGTTGGAGCCGATACCAATTTAAATGAATTAATTGCTGCAATTAATCCCAGTAATGTGGTTATTGCTTTCTTAATCGTAGTTGGTGCTATTATCGGTTCCGCGCTGGTTGGACACTTAGTGGGCTTCTATCCCATCGATGCTGCTATTACTGCAGGTCTTTGCATGGCTAACCGTGGTGGTTCCGGTGACTTGGCAGTGCTAGGTGCTTCCAAGAGAATGAGTTTAATGGCTTATGCTCAATTATCCTCCCGTTTAGGCGGTGGTATTGTACTGGTAATCGGTTCTATTCTCTTTGGTGCTTTCATCGGTGCTAAATAAGTTTGTTACAAATATACCCTAAACCCTAAAATAAACAGAGCCCGACAAAATGTCGGACTCTGTTTTATTTTAGGATATTGTCTTAAGAGATTTTTCCTTTGATTTCCTTATACATTCTCTCAGTAACCGGTACTGGTACATTAAGTTCATGTCCGAAACGGACCAGGCAACCGCAGAAAGTTTCCAGCTCACTTTGTTTTCCTGCTTTTATATCTCTGGCTAAAGAACTGGAAACATTTTTATCTTCTTGATTTATAACTTTATTATAAACGAAGTCCGCAAAACCATCCGGGAGCTTAACCTTGAGAGCTTTAGCTACTGCACAGGCTTCCTCAACAAGCCCTTTAAATTCTGTTTTGCCCTGAGGCTGAGCAAAAGCTTCGCCTATGGTGCTGACATAGTAAGCGGTAATAACATTATAACCGCAATTTAAAATGAATTTTTTCCAAATGTCAACTTTTATGTCTTCAGATAAGTGGCAGGACAAACCTTCTACATGCAGCAAATCGTAAACTAGCTTGGCTGCCTCTTTATCTTCAGAGCCTACAAAAACTCTGGCAAATTGTCCATACTGCCTAATAGAATAATCTTCTTTAAAAGCTGATACTATATAAATTGCCACATCTACAACACGGCCTTGAGGGAAAACTTTATAAGCGATCTTATCATGGTCAACTCCATTCATGATATATACCACAATAGTTTTCGGTCCTACACAAGGCACTATCGAAGTCAAGGCAGTTTCCAGAGAATAGTTTTTCACGCAGACAAAAATCACATCTTGAATACCCTCTGCTGCCGGATTATCAGTGACTCTCGGATGATAGACATGCTCACCCAAAAAATCACTATGCAATACTAAGCCATTATTAAGCATAGCATCTTTACGTTTTTTTCTGGCAATAAGGGTAACTTCTTTTTCATGCTGAGAGCACAATATGGAAGCAATATATCCACCCACACCGCCTAAACCTACTACCATAATTTTCATGTTAAATCCTCCGCAAAACATTTTCACTTGCTTATTCCTTAGTGAAATTTACACCATTGCATAAAGCCCATAAAGCATTTAAAGCTATTTGTTCCATTAATTTTGAACCTAAGTGCAAGGTATTTTCATCAGGACACAACTTAGCACTATGTAGTCCATAAACCGGCTCTCCTTGTTTTCTGCAGCCTAACCAAAGAAAAGCTCCCGGAAGCTTTTCCAGATAAACCCCAAAGTCTTCTGCTGTTAAATGGGGTTCCGTTTTCATGAGAGCATCTTTTCCCAAAACTTTTTGAATGGTATCTGCTGCCAGTTTTGCCGGCACGGGCCAGTTATTAAGTACAGGATAACCATAGAAATATTCCATTTTGTAATCTATACCTGTGCTGATTTTAGCACCTTCTAAAATATTTTTAATGAATTTCGGGATATTAGTCCTGGCTGTTTCATCCAAGGTACGAATCGTCCCCTCCATATTAGCTTCTCCCGGCACAACATTATACCTGCTGCCGGCCTGAAGCGTTCCTACGTTAATAGTAGCCGTAGACAGAGGATTTACCCGTCTGCTGACAATATGACTGATCTGCTGAAGAATATCCGCTGTAGCCATAACTGCATCTACTCCCTGGTCAGGGTGACCGGCGTGAGAAGTTTTACCAATAACTTTAATTTTAAATCTGTCGGAAGCAGCCATTAAGGGTCCCGGTTTAACACCGGCCTGACCACAAAGAAAATCAGGCCAGACATGAAGGCCAAAAATCGCTATACAGCCTTCCAGAAAACCTTCTTCAAGGATAAATTTAGCGCCTCCATCAGGAGTCATTTCCTCAGATGGCTGGAAAATCAAACGTACTTTACCTGGAATAGAATCCTTATGCTGCAGTAATCTTAATGCTGCAGTTAAAAGAATGGTCATATGAAAATCATGTCCGCAGGCATGCATTACACCTTTGTTTTGAGACTTCCAGGGCACATCTACCTGTTCTTCTACCTGGAGTGCATCCATATCTGCTCTCAGGGCAATCATGGGGCCTCTCTTGCCCCCTTCGATAGTGGCCATAACTCCATGGGATTTTTTCGCCATAGTCGGTTCCAGTCCCATTTCCCGCAAAATATCGGCAACTCTTTGGGCGGTTTTTTCTTCATGATAACTTGTTTCCGGATGCTCATGAAAATCCCTGCGCCATTTAACGGCAATCTCTTCAATTTCTTTTTCTGTCATTTTTTCTGGTTGCACAATTATCACCCTACCCTTTTCATAATTACTTTATTATATCATTCTCCGGTGTCTTTGCCTATAATGTTTCTTTTTTTCCAGCCATGCAATAAAAACAAAACAAAAACTGCACCCCAGCATTCACTTATTGGTAATGCCGCCGCCAATCCTTTGGCACCAAAAAAGTTGTTAAGAATAAACATAAATGGTATAAAGAAAACTAGTTCTCTGGCCACAGCATGGATAAAAGTATCTCTGCCATCACCTACTGCCTGGAGACAGAATGAGGTATGGTAATTAAGGAATTGAGGGATAGAAGCCATACTTCTGATTTGCAAAAAGACTGCTGCGTAAGCAATAGTAGCGATTGCTTCCTCTCTGGTTGCTCCCTCCGTACTCAAAAAAACATGGACAATTGAATGTGAAAAAAACTGAAACATAATTAAACTGAGCCCTGCTATAATCAAACCATAACGTCTGACTGTACTGATTATTTTATTCATTCTGTCCCAGTTGTGAGCTGTATAATTATAGGCTACCAAGGGCAGCATACCTTGGCATATCCCCACATTAATCGCATTAGGCAAGCGTTCTGCTTTCATAACAATACCTATGGCCGCTAATTGTAAATCTCCATGTCCGGACATAAGAGCATTAAGAAAAATATTAGCCACGTCAAATAGTCCTGTTAAGACTCCCGAAGGCACCCCTACATTAAAAACCCCTTTGATTTCTTGCTTGTTTATAGATTTAGCATCTTGCCAGTTAAGGCTAAGTGGTGCAAAGTTTGTTAAAGTATGTATGATATAGATCATGTAAATAAAAGAAATAATATTCGACAATAATGTAGCTATTGCCGCCCCCAGGACTTCCATTCCCTTGGGAAGCAAAACAAACATAAACAAGGGGTCAAGTATTATATTCAAAATACCCCCGCCGCTTAAGCCAATACTTGCCTGTTTAGCATAACCGGCATTACGCATCAAATGCGCACATGTCATAGAAACAATAACAGGCACATTGCCTAAAACCACCACTACCCACACATATTGCTTAGCAAAGGTCATAGTGTAATCAGAAGCCCCTAGTACAGTAAGAATGGGATTCATGAATACTGCTATTAATAAAGAATAAAGCAAAGCACTGCCTAATGCAGCATAAAAGCTAAAGGCACAAACCCGTTTAGCATCTGCCTGCTTATTTGCTCCAATAAGTCTAGCTATAAGGCTTCCTCCACCAATACCAAATAAATTAGCAAAAGAAATTGTCATAATAAAAATTGTAAATACCAAAGTAACAGCAGCTGTCTTGTAGGCATCTCCCGTCATGCCAATATAAATAGTGTCCACCATATTATATATTAAATTAATCAATTGACTGATTATGGTAGGAATTGCCAAAGTTGCTATAGCTTTTGGCACGGAATACTTGGCAAAGATATCTTCTTTTGTAGAAAATTTTTCTGTATCTGCATGCATCTTTTTTCTCTTCTCTTATGTATGAACTAATATTAACATTTTACCACTATTTTCTCCCCTTGTAGACCATTACCTGCCAGTTTTTTACTAATGTTATTTCCCCTGCACTTGCCAGACAATCTCTAAAGACAGGAGATTTTGTGCTATAATAAAACGGATAGTAGAATTTATATTTTAGGGGAGGAATTAAGTATGAAAGTTCTTTTGGTAAATGGCAGTCCTCATGGCTGCGGTTCAACCTATACTGCTTTGCAAGAAGTCGAAAAAGCTTTAAATAAAGAAGGTATTGAAACGGAAATTTTTCAGGTAGGTCCTGAACCGATTGCCGGCTGTATTGGCTGTGGTTATTGTCATACTCATAATCAAGAATGTATGCGCAATGATGTAGTTAATGAATTTACCCACCTAGCCAAAAATTTTGACGGCTATATTTTCGGTACTTCAGTGCATTATGCTGCTGCCACCGGAGCCGCTACCTCTTTTTTAGACAGAGCCTTTTTGTCTGCCGGGTCCAATATGGCCTACAAACCCGGTGCCGCTGTAGTAGTTTGCCGCAGAGGCGGTGCTACTGCAACCTTTGATCAAATCAATAAATATTTCACCATTAACAATATGCTGATAGTAGGTTCAAATTACTGGAATATGGTTCATGGTCTTACCAAAGAAGAACTGGTAAAAGATCAAGAAGGTCTGCAAACCATGCGTAATCTCGGTTTGAATATGGCCTGGGTTCTGAAGAATCTTGAAGCCGGCAAAAAAGCCGGTATTCCCCTTCCCCAAGCTGAACCAAAAATTGCCACACCTTTCGGCAAATAAATAGTAAAACAGCAAAAGCGGCAGGATTTGCGTTTAGACAAGGAAAAAGAGGTATCGGGTGGATGGGATAGAACATACTAAGTTCATCCCATGCACACGACACCTCTTTTGACGCAGTATAAACCAAATACCGCCGCTTTTATCTTACAAACTTTCGGTGAAGGCCTGAATAGCAGTAGCAGCCTGACCAAAATCTCTCATCTGTTGGTCAACACCAATCTTGATGTGAGGAATACCTGCTTTATCCAAAGCTTTCTTCAGATAAGGATATTCCATTTCTTCTGGGTCGCAGAACTGCTGCATGAACAAAATCAAACCTTGAGCTCCGCTGTCTTTGCAAAGCTTAGCTACGAAATCCCCACGATTGTTCTTAGCGGACTCAGCATCATAAAGCAGAACATCATTATCAATGTTAGCAAACTGATCAGCCAAAGCAGTCATAGGATCAACGCCTTCCGGAGCATCAATACGGAAAGCACGAGTCTCGTGAGCCACATCATCAGCAGCAATAGCTACATGGTTGTCTTCCAGGGCTTTCAGTAAAGCCGGGCTATCATAAATGATACCGGAAACAACAACTTTAACGCCGTTCCATTTAGCAACAGGCATAGCAGCTAATTCTTTATTCAGTTCTACTAACTTCTTGGTGTATTCGTCTTTCAGCATAAACCAGGAAGCTTTAAGAACTGCGCTACGGATGGTAGGAGTAATTACATCGCAGTGTTCATTAGCTAATTTCACGAATTCACGACGAGCTTTACGGCTGGCGTTGTAAACTTTAATGGCATTAGCAAGAGCATCAACGGTAATTTCTTTACCGGAAATTTTTTCCAATTCTTTTTTAACATTAGTATATTGGTCAATGCAGAATTGCTTACCTGCAGCATCAAAACGATTTTGGGGATGAGCCAGGAAAATAACAGCCATTTTCTTGTCCATGGCAACACGGAAATTCTGACTCATAGGACGCAATGTATCGCAGATAACAGGTGTAATAATACCGGACAATTCATCCATGGTACCATCCAATAACATTTCCAATGCTAATTGAGCGATGGTGCAATAGAATGTTGCACAGTATTCTTTGGCCAAACTAATAGTCTTATCATTAGTTCCCCAAATACCAAAGGGAACCATGTCAGCAGCATAAACTAATTCTTCAGGTGCATAATAAGGAAGCACACCAATAGCTTTTTTGCCTTGAGCTTTATAAGCTAAAAGCTGTTTTTTAGGATTAGCTGCTACTTGTTTGAATTCATCAATAATAGTATTTATAGCCATTTTTATTTCCCCTTTGCACTAGCGTTAGTTTCCATAGCTTCAACAAGTCCTTGTACACGTGTTTCGTATTGAGCTGCGTTGAAGTTTCTGGGATCAGCCTGGTCTCCATCAAAACCGGCAGCAGGAACTCCCAGTTCTTTGGACAGACGACGGCTCATTTCAGGCATATATCCGCTCCAAGGTTTGCAGCTTCTGTTATAGTGAATCAACAGGCCATCAACCTTGTTTTCTTTGCAGATACCTTCACGCCAGGAAACGCCTTTCTCTAAGCAAACAGAGTTAGGAGCCTTGCAGTAAGCACGAACCATTTCGTCTAAGCCATTATAAACAAAGCCGAATGCAGGTGCATACACAACTGCAGTAATATTCAAACCATTAGCTTTCAAAGGTTTGAACAGTTGAGGCAGTTTTGGCCAGCAAGGAATACCTTCGAACATAATACGGTATTTTTCAGGGAAGGGCAAAGTATTGGTATTATTCTTAACATGTTCTTCCAATTCAGTTGCCAACAGTTCAAATGCTTCAGCAGCATCTACTCTGCCACGGGCGGTAACAACATCAGCCATATGGTTAAACAGGTCAAATCCACTGTAAGGAGATGGCTTGTATTGCAAGTAGTCGCAAACTTTTAACCATGCCTTAGCGGTACGGTTAGCATTTTCGCAAGCTTTTTCGAATTTCTTTTCATCAAACTTTCTGCCGGAAATTTTTTCCAGTTGTTCAATAGCATGATCGAATTGAGAACGAATGTATTTAACATTGCTCTCTTCTACATTATCGGTCTTGTTATAAGGAACATCAATCATGATCAAAGGAATATTGTGCATACGGGCAATATTCTCGTACCATTTAGTCATGCAATTGCAAATGTTATTGCAGCACAGTACAAAATCAGGCATAGGCATAATCATTTGACGATAATGCTTCAAGGCTGCTGTACGGCGCTCTTTTTCTACGCCATCAGGAAGAGCGGCAATTTCATTTAAGTCTTCCAAATAGGAATAGGGTTTCATGGTCTTAGGATCCTTCTTGGGTTTACCTGTAGCAGGATCAATAACCTTTTTACCATCTGCATCTTTTAATGGTTTACCGCTGTTAGGGTCAATAATGTACTCGCCGGTTTTAGGGTCAAACTTATTAGCAGATCTCTTACCAGCAGCGAAAGCTAAACTAATACGAGCATAGCCGCAAATATCATTATCATAACCTAAGTCTTCGGCTGCTTGACACATTAGTTCACCATCACGATTAGCAGCAATACCGGCTGCCTGATTTTCCGGATAAACTACATGCAGTCCGAATGCTTCCGCAAGTTCACAGGGAAACTTAGAAGAAGACCAGCCAACGGGTTCGCCTCTTTTTTTAGCTTCACGTGCTTCTGCATATACTTTTTCTACTACATCACGTAGTGCTTGAACACCAGGGCTTGCTTTTGCCATAATAATTTCTCCTTCTTATAATTATTTAGTGGCGTTTTTATAAGCAAAGAGGGCAGCACCAAGTGCTCCCACATATTGAGTCAGGGGGCTCACAGCAATATCTGTGTGCAATCCGTCACTCAAAGCTTTAACAACGCCAATGTTTTGTGCTACTCCTCCGGTCATAACAACTTGAGGAGATACTCCCACACGATGCACCAAACCAACTACACGGCTGGCAATGGCGCGATGAATACCATCAATAATATCGCATTTATCAGTTCCCAAAGATAGTTGGCTGATAACTTCGCTTTCAGCAAAAACTGTACAAGTAGAACTGATAGATATTTTCTTTTTGGCCATTTCCCCTAGTCTGCCCAAATCCTGAACCTTAACT
>JALCSJ010000068.1 GCA_022653215.1 Acidaminococcaceae bacterium | reverse complement strand
GTTTCTGCATTTTTTTCCGGATGTGCAGCTACCAGCCATTGGCAGATGGTTTCCGGAATATCAACAGCTTTCTTTAAATCTTCTCCTGCCTTGAGCCAGTTTTCGAAGGTTTCTTTGTCAGTGGCTCCCTTTACGCCGATAGCTTCACCTAATTGTACGTAGCGCTCGAAGGCTTGGGGATATTTGTATTGAGAGAAAGTTCCCATGTGGTAAGGATGTCTTTGAGCGTTGAAACGGCAGACATAGGGGAAGAGCAGAGCATTGGCTGTGCCGTGCGGAATATGGAACCAGCCCCCCAGCTTGTGAGACAGAGAGTGGTTGATGCCCAAAAAGGCATTGGCAAAGGCAATACCTGCAATAGCAGAGGCATTCGCCATCTTTTCCCGAGCCAGGGGATCCGGTTTGGCTTCTTTGAAAGAAGAGCGATACGCCCTCTCCAGATAACCAAAGACCAGCTTCGTAGCGTCCCTGGCAAAGCCATCCGTGTATTCTGTGGCAAAAGTTGACACGTATGCTTCTACTGCATGGGTTAAAACATCATAGCCGGAGGCTTGAGTAGCTTTAGGCGGTAGTTTCATCATATGATCAGCATCAATAATAGCCATTTCCGGCATCATTTCATAGCCGATCAAAGGCCATTTCATGCCGGTATTACCATCGGAAATAATGGTGAAAGGAGTACATTCAGAGCCGGTACCGGCTGTAGTGGGAATGCAGACCAGTTTTGCTTTCTTACCCATTTGAGGGAAGAAACGAATTCTCTTGCGGATATCCAGGAAGGTGGTAGCCATGTCCAGAAAATCTTCTTCCGGATGCTCAAAAAGAATCCACATAATTTTAGCTGTATCTATTACGGCACCGCCGCCTACGGCAATAATCACATCAGGGTTAAATTCATGCATTTTAGGCAGACCATTCATGGCATCTTGAATCTGAGGGTCTACACGAATGTCGAAAAATTCCGCAGTTGCAATGCCCATATCATTCAGCTGCTTAATAATTCCGTCACAGGCACCGATTTGGTACAGGTTAGCATCTGTAACAACAAAAGCTCGTTTGAAATCATATATATGTTTCATTTCTCTGAGTGCCACAGGTGTACAGCCGGTTTTGTAGTAGACTTTTTTGGGTAATTGCAGCCAAAGCATATTCTCTTTACGGTTGGCAACAACTTTAATGTCAAGCAGCTGTTCAAAGTTAGTATTTCCCATGTAAGAAGAATGACCGATAGCGCCGGGTGCCAAGGTAAGAGAAGGAACCAGGTTAAAGTTATACAGGTCGCCGATACCGCCAAAGCAGGTAGGCGTATTGATCAGGATACGACCGGTTTTCATTTTTGCGGCGAATTTGTTGATTTTGTCTTCAGCTGTAGGGTCAACATAGAGACAGGCAGAATGTCCGGGACCGGCTTCGTTGACAACTTTGGCACAAATGTCATAGGCAGCATCCAGGGTGTCTGCTTTAAACATGCCTAATAGGGTAGTCAATTTTTCGTTAGCCCAGGGATTCTCATGAGAAGTGTCGTTGGTTTCATAAATCAAAACCTTTGTGTCAGCAGGGACTTTAATGCCGGCCATTTCTGCCAGTCGTACAGCTGTCTGGCCAACAGCCGGTGGTTTTACACCGTGATTTTTCGGATTATAGAATACCTCTGCAACTTTAGCTGCTTCCTGCTTAGTAAGAAAATAACAGCGTGCATCTTGGAGTAAGGCTTTAACTTTGTTATATATGTTGCTAAGTACTGTAATGTGCTGCTCGGTAGAGCAAATCATACCATTGTCGAAAGTTTTGGAGTGAATAATAGATTCTACCGCCATGCGCAGGTCAGCACTTTCGTCAATCACTACGTTACAGTTACCGGGTCCAACGCCGAGGGCAGGAGTACCGGAGGAGTAAGCAGCATGAACCATGCCCGCCCCGCCGGTGGCAATAATCAAGTCTACATTTTTCATAAGAATATCAGAAATCTCCAAAGAGGGCATTTCAATCCAGGTAATAATATTCTCGGGAAGGCCTGCTTCGACAGCTGCGTCCCGCATAATCCTGGCAGCGGCAATGGAGCATTTGACCGCATGAGGATGGGGAGAAATAATGATGGCATTTCTGGTTTTTAAGGCCAACATAATTTTATAGATAGTGGTAGAAGTAGGATTGGTGGTTGGCGTAATAGCGGCAATAACGCCTTTAGGTGAAGCAACCCGCTTGGTACCAAAGGGAACGTTTTCATCGATAATTCCACAGGTTTTAGCATAACGCATGTAGTTCCACATATGTTCTGAGGCATATTGGTTCTTGGTTACTTTGTCCACGACGATGCCGTAACCTGTTTCTGCACAGGCCATTTTAGCCAGGGGAATGCGCATTTTGGATACGGCCATAGCTGCTTTTTCACAAATAGCATCAACCTGTTCCTGGGTGAATTCCGCATATTTTTCTTGGGCGCTGCGAATAACTGGTAAAGCTTGTTCGAAAGATTCTACTGAATTAATTACTAGTTCTTTTGACATATAATTTGTTCCTTTCTGAGTGTGTTATAGTGTTGCGACTAGTTGGACATCGAAAAATACAGAAAACAATTCTCCCCCTTCCTTTAAATAGAGCATCAAATAGCTAATAATAAGCTAAAAAAGGCAAATAATGTGAAAATGTGTGTACAAAAGCATAAATGCTAATTATATCTTCATTTTTCACACTAATTCTTCGCATATAATAACATATAAAATATAACAAGGCAATTGAAATAATAAAAAAAATACAGAATATATTATTGCAAATAATTTTAAAATAATTCATAGAAGTATTTCTGGACAAACCTGTTAAATTGAATCCTTCTGTTCAGTAATATTTCACAAACATTATTGGCAAAGTATGCTATACTAATAATAGTAATCATACTAAAATGGTAGAAAATAGTTAAGCAAAAAAAGACAATGAGGTGAAGAA
Organism: Acidaminococcaceae bacterium; assembly: GCA_022653215.1. Lineage (GTDB taxonomy): Bacteria > Bacillota > Negativicutes > Acidaminococcales > Acidaminococcaceae > JALCSJ01. The sequence goes on along the minus strand of JALCSJ010000068.1, from coordinate 7,696 downwards.
AATGAAAATTTTAGCGATTGTTGGTTCTTTACGGAAGGATTCTTTTAATCGTCAGCTGGCACAGGAAGCTAAGGCTGCTTTGGCAGGAAAGGCTGAACTGGAAATTTTGGATTATCATGATATCCCTCTTTTAAATCAAGATATTGAGCATCCTGCTCCTGAGGCAGTTGCTAAAGCACGGGCTGCCGTAACAGCTGCCGACGGTATTTGGTTTTTCACTCCGGAGTATAATCACTTTTTCCCCGGTGTTCTTAAAAATGTAATAGACTGGCTCAGTCGTCCTCAAGACGGCGGCAAGCCTCAGGTCTTAGCCGGCAAACCTGCTGCTGTCAGCGGCATAACACCGGGTATGTCAGGCACGGGTCTGGCACAGGATCATCTGGTGACACTTATCAGCTTTCTCAATATGCATGTGATGAATGCGCCGAGACTGACTATTCCTAATTGCCTGGGAATGGTTAAAGACGGAAAACTGGAATTGGGCTTAAGCAAAAAATATTTGGACACACAAGCAAGTGCTTTTGTGGAATTCATTAATGCTGAAAAGAAATAACAATTGATGGCAACACAAAAAACTAAAGGGGAGAAAACTATGGAGTATTTTATTAAGCATAATGGACCTGAGGTGCAACACCCTGAACCTGGTATTGAACGCCGGATTATGGCGTACTGTGATAAAGTTATGTTGTGCGAATTGAAGTTTGTCAAAGGAACTACTTCTGCTCTGCATAAACATCCTCACGAGCAGATTACCTACGTAATAAGCGGTGCCTTAAAGTTCAGCGTTGATGGTCAGGAGCAGGTTGTACGGGCAGGGGATGTAGTCTATATGCCGGCTAATAAAGTACATGGTGTGCTTCAGGCTTTAGAAGATTCTGTAATTGTGGACACCTTTGCTCCCAAACGTGATGACTTTTTACGTTGAGGAAATAAAAAAAGAGCTGTAACATAATGATATCTTAATCATTGTGTTACAGCTTTTTCTGTTTGTTACTCAGTTTTTTTAAAACTGTCTCGATAACATAGATACGGTTCAAACGTTGTGACGGAAGGTGTCATTTTGCCTTTGCCTTCCAACACTTGTAAAAGCACATTGACTGTAGCAGGGCACAGGGCTTCCAGTCTATTATCCAAACTAGTCAGGGCAGGGGTAGAGCAGCTGGCCAGAATGGAATTGTTACAACCAATCACCGGCATGGATAATCCTGCAGCAACCAAAGCTTTTTGGGCACCAATAGCTAAAATATCTTCGGAAGCTATAATGGCATCAAAGGGTTTTTTTTCTGCTAAAAGCTTGTCTACAACATTTTTAGCATCTGACATAGTTCGCTCAACCATTATTTCCAGTTGAGGGTTGGCCTCAAGCTTGGACTTCTTTAAACCTTCATGCAAACCTTTTAGTTTTTGCTTGCCGCTATAGGTAAGCCGGTCATACAAATAAAGAATATGCTTGTAACCACCTTTGGCCAAGAGCTGTGCAGTTTCGCAAAAACCTCCTGCTTCATCACACACAACGCAGTAAACATTGGGAAATTTTACATTGCAATTAATAATAAAAATAGGTACTTTTCCTGTAGCAGGAACCATATGAGAATGGTCAAAAATTTCTCCGAAAGAAGAGCCAATAAGGATTATGGCATCTACATGCCGTTCTAAAAACAAATGCAGATATTTCTTTTTGTCGGCCGGATCATTACCGGTACAGCCTAGAATAACGTCAAAGCCTCGGGACCTTAGGTTAGGTTCAACTAAAGAAACGGCTTTGGCAAAGAAGGCATCAGAAATATCAGTGCATAGGATGCCGACAGTTTTCATAGAATCTAAACCGAGTCCACGGGCAAAGGGGTTGGGAGTATATTTTTGTTCTTCCATGGCCGCTAAGACTTTATCCCTGGTAGCCGCCCGAACTTTGGCACTGCCGTTTAAGACACGTGAAACAGTAGCGATAGAAACACCGCAGGTTTTGGCAATATCATAGATTGTCATTGCATCCTCCCTTCTAAAAGCTGGAATGTAAGACATAAAAATGAAACATAAAAATGTAAGGGCTTACTGTTTCTTTTGCATAGTTTTATGCTTTTATGAAACATCTTACTATTTAGTATACACAATTTTTTCCAAAGTGCAAGTGAATATTAAAACGCAGAAAAAGAAAGAAAAGAGCAGAAAATAAGGGAAATTGACGCTTTTCTGCCATATGTGAATAGTAGCGAATTTTGCAAAAATTCATTATTTTCTGTTGACGGTTTTCATAAAAATGGTATAATCAAAATGTAAGGGATTACATAAAGATGTAAATCTAAAATCGGAAAAGCAAGGTCTAAAAATTATCAAGGAGGATAATATTATGATGCATGCGAAGAAGAGAATTTTAGCGGCAATAGCATTGGCTGTTGTCAGTGCGGTTTCCCTTAGTGGTTGTGGTGGAACTGCCAAGAAAGATGCGGCAAAACCTGCTGCTGATGCAGGCAAGAAGATGGTATTGCGTTATGCTGAAAACCAACCTAAAGATTACCCTACAACTAAGGCAGCACGTGAGTTTGCTGAAATTGTTAAGAAAAAGACCAATGGCCGTATTACTGTTGAAGTTTATGACAGTGCTCAATTAGGTGATGAAAAATCAGTTATTGAACAAATCCAATTCGGCAGCATTGATATGGCTCGTGTCAGTTTGTCTCCTTTATCCGAATTTGCTAAGCAATTAAATGTTCTGCAACTACCTTATCTGTATCGTGATGGGGCTCATATGTGGAAAGTTTTGGACGGACAAATCGGACAAGATTTGTTAAAGACTTTGGATAAATCCGGTATTATTGGTTTGACCTGGTTCGATGCCGGTGCTCGTAACTTCTACACCAAGGCACCTGCTAAGAGCATGGCTGACCTGAAAGATATGAAGATTCGTGTACAGGAATCTTCTATGATGATGGATTTGGTTAAGGCAGTTGGCGCTAATCCTACTCCTATGGCATACGGCGAAGTTTACTCTGCACTGCAGACAGGCGTTATTGACGGAGCAGAAAACAACTGGCCTTCTTATGAAAGCACCAGACATTTCGAAGTTGCTAAGAACTATATGCTGGATGAGCACAATCGTGTTCCTGAACCTATGATTATTTCCAAGAAGACGATGGATAAGATCAGTCCTGCTGACCAAAAGATTATTCGTGAAGCTGCTCTTGAAGCAGGTAAAATTGAACGTAAACTTTGGGCAGAACGTGAAAAAGCTTCTGAGAAGAAGGTTCGTGATGGCGGCAGCACTATTACCAAGCTTACCGCTGCTCAACATGATGAATTTGTAAAAGCTGTAAAGCCTTTGTATGACAAGTACGGCGCAGATGTAAAAGATATTATTAAGAAGATTCAAGATGTTAAATAATTAAAAACAAGATAATTAAAAACTGCTTGTAAAGCAATAATTAAGGAGGGTACTACTGAGGTTTTCTCAATGAGAAGGCTTAAAGCAGTACCCCCTTTTTCTTACCAAGTTTTATATATTTGCAAAGGAGGTCTTACTTTGAAAGAAGATAAAAAGCTGAATGTTGTCCTGGCAGGCATTACCTATGTATTCGATTTTCTTTATTCTTTGCTTCTTAAATATTCCCAGGTAGTGTTGGTTATCATTGTCGTGGTAGTTTCTGCTCAGGTTATCAGTCGTAAATTTCTGGGTACCAGTATCCGCTGGTCCGAAGAAGTGGCTTTATTCTTTATGATTTGGATGGCATTTATTTCCATGGCAGTAGGTGTGCAAAAGGGGTTGCATATTGCCGTAGGATTTTTCTTCAACCATTTTCCCCCTATGTTGGCCAAGATAATTACTAAGATAGACTATCTTATTATTTTAAGCTTTGGTGCTTTTATGGTTTACTACGGTGCGCTTTTGGTACAGTCGACTATGAGTTCTACTCTGCCTGCTACCCAATGGCCTGCCGGTGTTGAGTATTTAATGATTCCGGTTAGTGGTGTTTTCATTGTTTATTTCAGTCTTATTTCCCTGTTTGGTTTAGAAAGATATCAACATCCTCATTTCTACGAGGATGATATTCCGGCGATAAATAATACGAAGAAAGAAGGTGCGGCCTGATGTTTGATACAAATACAGCCATTGCTATTTTGCTTGGTTCTTTTGCGATTCTAGCCATCATAAGATTACCTATTTGTTTCGTGTTGGCTTTTTCTACAGCCGTAACTATGTTGTATGCGGACATTCCTTTGATGGCTTTGGTACAGCAGATGAGCAAAGCTATTAACAGTTTCTCCCTTATGGCTATTCCTTTCTTTATTCTGGCAGGGGAGATTATGGGTGTGGGCGGTATTGCCGACCGTATGCTGGCCTTTGCCGATGTTCTGGTAGGCAGATTCCGGGGCGGTTTGTCTCACGTTAATATTCTGGCCAGTATGTTCTTCGGAGGAATTTCCGGTTCTGCTGTAGCCGATGTTTCATCCTTAGGTTCTGTAGAAATTCCTATGATGGTAAAAGCTGGTTTTCCTTCAGATTTTTCCACGGCTGTTACTGTAGCCAGTGCTTGTCAGGGCGTTCTGATTCCTCCTAGCCACAATATGATTATTTATTCTTTGGCGGCAGGAGGGGTTTCTGTGGGGGCTCTCTTTATGGCCGGTTTTCTTCCCGGTGTAACACTTGGTTTGTGCTTACTGGTAATTTCTGCTTATATGTCTATAAAACATAATTATCCCAAAGGGGAAAAGCTTACTTTGAAACAGGCTTTTCTAATTACCAAAGATGCTATTATGGCCTTAGGTACTGCCTTTATTATTCTCTTTGGTGTTTCCTTCGGTTGGTTCACAGCTACAGAATCTGCAGCTATTGCCTGCTTGTATGCATTCTTTGTGTCTTGGTTGTTTTATGGGGAACTGAAGATGAGTATGATGCCCAGAGTTCTTTTAAATACTGTTAAAACCTTGGCAATGGTGTTTAGCCTGATAGCTTCAGCCGGTGCTTTTGGCTGGATGCTGGCATTTTTAAGAGTTCCTACCATCATTACGAACTTCGTGCTGAGCATAAGTTCTAATACATATCTGATTCTATTATTCATGAACATCCTGCTTTTGTTCCTGGGCTGCATTATGGATATGGCACCTCTTATCGTAATTATGACACCTATTCTGTTACCTGTGGCCAAAGCCTGCGGTATGGATCCTGTACAATTCGGTGTTGTGCTGATATTCAACCTGGCTATTGGACTGTGCACGCCTCCTGTTGGTTCTGCCTTATTCGTAGGCTGCGGTATTGCCAAGCTGCCTATTGAAAAAGTTACGAAATCTTTGCTGCCTATGTATGGAGCTATGTTTATAGGACTGATGCTGGTTACTTATATTCCGGCTCTTACCATGTGGCTGCCTCGTTTTATGGGTGTAATGAAGTAAAAAAATAAAGGAGCATTAATTCTATGAAAAAATTTATGGATAAAAATTTTCTTCTGGAAACGAAAACGGCACAAAAACTGTTCTTTGACTATGCAGCTAAAATGCCCATTATAGATTATCATTGCCATATTAACCCACAGGAAATTGCCGAAGATAAGAAATTCAAGAATATCACGGAAGCCTGGCTGGGGGGGGACCATTACAAATGGCGCCTTATTCGTTCCAATGGTGTGGACGAAGCCTATATTACCGGTACAACTACCACTGATAAGGAGAAATTTGATAAGTTTGCTGAGGCACTGTCCCGTTCTTTGGGCAATCCTCTTTATCACTGGACCCATTTGGAACTGCAGCGGTATTTTGGCGTGACCAAACCTTTGAGTCCCGCTACTGCTGATGAGATCTGGAAGACCTGTAATGCTTTGCTGAAAAAACCGAAGCTGTCTGTTCAGGGCATTATCAAATCTTCCAATGTTAAGGTTATCTGCACTACTGATGATCCTATTTCTGATTTAAAATGGCATAAAAAAATTGCCAAAGACGGCAAGTGCAGTGCTAAAGTATATCCTGCTATGCGTCCTGACAAGGCTCTGCATATTGCTAAACCGGGCTGGGCAAAATATATGGCTGAATTAAGCGAAGTGGCAGGAGAAAAACCTGTGACTAATATTGCCGGTATTCGCAAAGTCCTTGGCCAACGTTTGGATTATTTTGGCTCTATGGGCTGCCGTGCTACGGACCATGCTCTGGAATATGCTTTTTGCCGTATTGCAACAGATGCCAAGGTCAATAGCGTAATTAAGAAAGTCCTAGCAGGTAAGGCTATTACCCAAGAAGAAAGCGAAATGTATGAAACTGCTATCTTGCTCTTTTTAGGTGAGCAATATGCAGACAGAGGCTGGGCTATGGAAATTCATTATTCAGCTCTCCGTGATGCAAACTCTAAGATGTATAAGGCCATGGGTCCTGATACAGGTTTTGACTGCATTGATTTAGCACCTCAGGATAACTGTAAGGGCTTAGCAGAATACATGGATGCTTTGAACAGCAAAAATAAGCTGCCAAAGATGATTATCTTCTCTTTGAATCCCAATGATAATGCTATGATTGGTGCTCTCATCGGTTGCTTCCAGGGACCGGAAGTCAGGGGCAAAATTCAGCAGGGAGCTTCCTGGTGGTTTAATGACACCAAGCGGGGCATGCTTGCTCAATTAGACAGTATTGCTGATTTGTCGATTGTGGGCAATATTTTGGGAATGCTGACTGATTCTCGTTCCTTCTTGTCCTATACCAGACATGAATATTATCGCCGCATTCTGTGCAATTGGATTGGCAACAAAGTGGAAAACGGTGAATATCCTGCCGATATGAAGTTCTTAGGTCAGATGGTTGAAGATATCTGCTATAACAATGCAGCTAAGTATTTCGGATTTACAGATTAAGAAAAACTAAAAGGGACTGTAAACATAATGACAAAAAGTCATTGTGCTACAGTCCCTTTATTTTTTTATGTATTTACTTGTTGTTTTTTTCTTCGTCCAACTTTTTCTCGAATAAATCTGTTTCGCTGACAATAACACTGCTTAAAGCAAGGAGGGCAATTAAATTAGGAATAGCCATGAGACCATTAAAAATATCGGCAATATTCCAGACAATCTGCAGTTCAACCACAGCACCCAGAAAAACTGCCAGAGAATAAACAATACGATAAGGCTTTACAGCTTTGGAACCCAGGATATATTCACAGCATTTTTCCCCGTAATAGCACCAGCCAAGAATCGTGGAGAAGGCAAAAAACAAAATACCGAAATCAACAATGCCATTGCCAAACCCCGGGAGAAATTGCTCAAAAGCACGACTGGTTAATGTACCGCCCTGTGCTTTGGTAGTAGTCTGCCACAAGCCGCTCATAACAATAATCAGACCTGTCATGCTGCAAACCATGATGGTATCAATAAATGTGCCAATCATAGAAACCAAAGCCTGACGACCGGGCATATCTGTTTTAGCGGCGGCAGCTGCAATGGGGGCACTGCCCAGACCTGCCTCGTTAGAAAAAACACCCCGGGCCACACCGAAACGTATAACACTGCCTACGGCTCCTCCTGCTAAAGCCTGACCGGTAAAGGCATCACCCAACACAGTAGCAAAAGCTTGGGGGACCAGAGAAAAATTAGTGATAATGATATACAAACCGGCAGCCATATAACCTACAGCCATAAAAGGCACGATGATACCGGAAGCTTTGCCGATACTTTTAATACCGCCCAGGACTACATAGCCTGTTATTAACATAAGACAGATGCCGGAA
>JALCSJ010000067.1 GCA_022653215.1 Acidaminococcaceae bacterium | reverse complement strand
AAACCTATACAACCAGACAATACCCAAGCAGGTCCCATAAGTAGAATGGATGCCATAAATCTTTCTCCGATAATAGCACTTACGGGTTTTCTATGAATTTTCGAATAACCCATGTCACCTTGCACAATATTTTCCAGCCAGTGTAAATACTGAACATGAGGGGGCTGATTAAGCCCCCACTGCTCATATAAAGCTTCCCGTTGTTCCAAGGTTATAGAAACATCACCGCCTATGTAGGCCGTTATTGGATCAATGGGTGAATTGTACATTAATGTGAAAGTCAAAATTGATAAACCTAAAAGTAAAGTAATACCTCTACATAATTTACAAAACATAAAATGTATTTTGTTCATAGTATCACCTATACAGCATCATCTTGCCATGTCCATTCTCCTAAATTAGCTAAAACTGACCATTCATGTCCATGGGTGTGAATGGCTTGTTTTCCTACATTAATGTGCTCGTTACCTAGGTGTATGTGATTTAATCTAATAAGCCATACATAGGGAACATCACCTATAGCACTGGCACCGGTTTTCCCATCCCATTGGGCTAACTTCCAATATTTATTAGCTTCTTGCGGATTTGTGGAATTAATGGCCTTGTGCATATACTTGGTAACCGTAGGGTTATCATAGTACACAATATTGCAATAGGATGTACCTGCTTTAGCAGGATCATGCATTTCCCAAAATTGGTTGGGGTGATGTCTACCACCGGCAAAAAGAATGGCATGTTGATGCATCACTTTTTGCATTTCATCCCAGTTGCTGCCAACTAGCTCAATGTCCATTCCCAATTTTTTAGCCTGTTCTGCAACTACGATAGCGGTATTGGTCCGCACTACATCTGCAGAGGGATGGTACAATTTGAAGCTTGCTTTTTTCCCGTCTTTTTCTCTGATACCATCTTTATCCGTATCAATCCAGCCGGCAGCCGTTAAAATAGACTTTGCTTTATCTATATTTCCGTCTTCTACAGTTGTTTTTTCGTTCCACCAAGGCATTTTATCAACAATGCTATAGGCTTTTTTCCCATGACCATTAAGTACTGTATCAATCATAGCCTGCCTGCTTAATCCTATGTTCAAGGCTTTACGAATTGCAGGATCTGATGTTATATCATTACCAATCGGGTATCCTGCCGGACTGGTGCCAAAACCAGCTTTTTGACAGGGCAAAGAAACACCTCTTACATCATTGCTTTCATAGGAAAACAACTTAAAGCCGGGAATTTTTTCATCAGCAAATTCCGGTAAAGTATAAATAAAATCAACGGTACCATTTTTCGCTGCGGCTAAAGCAGCATTTTCATTTAAGAACAGCAGTGTAACTTTTTTAAAATAAGGTTGCTTTCCATGAAAATGCTCATTTGTTTCTAAAATAGCCTGTTGTCCTTTGTCCCACTGAGTTAGTTTGTAAGGACCGGAACCAATGGGATTTTCGGAATAATTTTCTCCATAGTGCTTCCGCGGTAAAATAGGAATTTCCATTAATTGAGCAAAGAATGTAGAACGAGGTTCCGAAAGATGAAAAACAAGGGTTAATGGGTCGGGGATATCAATGGATTGCAAAAAGCTCAAGTCCCAATTTGTTCCATCTTTTTTCATGGTTTCATAAGTAAACTTTACATCTTCGGCAGTTACCGGTTCACCATTGGAAAATTTAAAATTGTTATTTAAGTGAAAAGTCCAGGTCTTTCCATCCTGACTTACTTCATAGCTTTTAGCATAATCTCCTACAATATCCAATGTAGCTGTCTTTTTTAATAAAGCACTGTGCAAAATTTGGGTCTGACTATATAATCCCCAACGTTTTTTGGGGTCAAAATCACCGGGTGGTCTTGTACCCATACAAATTACCAAAGAATCTTTGGCTTTTTGCTGACTTGCATTTTTTTTACCACACCCGTTAAATAAAAGCATAGTAAAAACTAGACAAATTAAAATTACTGTGTACTTTTTTTGGTGCATCGTATTACTCCTCCTAGTATGATTTTTATATAATAAAAAGAACGTACAATATCAAAGAACGTTGTAAAAAATACAACGGCTGATACTGTACGTCCTATTTATTTTAAGGGTTTTGCTAGATATAGTTGTCATAGTGTTGTGTCTCTTTCTGCAATAGATAGTGGGAATAGAAGTGAATTGGGAATAGAAAATAGTTGTGATATTAGTAAAGTTAGTAATAGCTAACCCGTTTCAAAGTATAGCACAGAATAAATTTATCTGCAAGAACATTTTGCAAAAATTCCCATATCCTACAATAAAATTCTTGTAAGATATGGGAATATAACAATCTTCTTTATTTAATTCTCTGAAAAGATTTAATCGCCTTAATAAAAGAATGGACTTTAATGTCATAATTTATGGTATCATCTGTACTGAATCTAAATTGATAACCATAGCCATCTTTGCTGAATAAATAACCGTTGACCACAAATACTTTTTTCAGATCATCGCTATCCGTAGTTTGAATAATGCAGCCATTAGTTCCATCTGCCACAAAAGCTTCATGTCTGGTCACAGTAACATTAGGTGTGTATTTAGTTATTTGTTTTACAAAGGCATCTTCTGCTGCATGAATATTACTGGCATTGGCATTGGCGAAATTAGCATAGGCAGTTGTTTTAAATGACCTCATCATTCCTTCATCATTATGCACACTGCTTAAGGATTTCATCATAATAATGTTATAGGCTTTAAGCGTAAATGCATGCCAGCCAAAAGGCATATCCAGTTTATAACCTGAAATAGTAGCATTTATCTTATTATCTTCAGGATATTTCGGTTTGGACAATTTTATAGAGCTTGTTAAAGCCCGTAAAAGGCCTGTAGCGATTTGTCCTTCGCTTTTAGGTGAACTTACCCGCAGAATCAATAATTTATCATTACGGAGCTGGTAAGCCTTTCCTATAATAAAGTCATGAGTCATATCCATTGTTTTACTGGGCTTTAAAGTAAAATCACACTCTGTTTCGTTAATTTTGAGCACAGGACTTTTAATGGAATCATTATCTGCCTTGTCCTTAAGAGCCTTGTCTACAGTTTCCAGAGGAGTATTGGAATGCTTATTTCTCCACTGTTGCAAAGCGCTACTTCCTGCCTGTTTTTTAACAGTTGGTTGATTTTGAGGCAGAATCTTATCCTTAACAAATACCAAATTGGGATAATCCTGCATGTTTAGAATGAATTTTTCTAAATCCTGGGCTTGCTGCTGAGAATAATTTTTCATGGGAACGGAAATAAAGTTCGGCATGGAATATATATCAGCACTAACTAATAAGTCTTTTCCGGAAATAAAACGTATACCTGTAGTAGTACGAAATATTTCTTTGCTCTGAGCAGGAATATTAAGAGTATATCCTCCGGAAGCCGGTTTAAAAGTACTTCCCTTCTGATTGCTGCCCGCAGCAAAGGAACAATTGCAAACTGCTGCTAAGGTTAAAGCTGTAATAACAAAAATCTTTTTAATGCTCTTCATTAAAAATCATCCTTTAAAATAATAGAATTATAAGAGTTAAAAGCTCCCACCAGCAAGACAAATTTCTTTCCGGTGGGAGTTTTTTAATCTTCTTATTTACTGCTCAAATATTTGTCAATCTCTATAGCTGCAGCCTTACCTGCACCCATAGCAGAAATAACTGTAGCAGCACCGGTTACTATATCACCGCCGGCAAATACTCCGGGAATTGAAGTTTCCTCATGGTCATCAATAGTAATTAAACCTTTTTTATTGGTTACCAAATCAGGAGTTGTATGTCTCAACAAAGGATTAGGTCCTTGGCCGATAGCAATAACAACCATATCAACATTGAAAACATGTTCAGAACCGGGGATTTCCACAGGAGATCTACGTCCGGAAGCATCCGGTTCACCCAGTTTAGTTCTGATACATTTAATGCCGGTTACCCAGCCTTTGTCGTTGCTGATAATTTCTTGAGGATTGTTTAACATATGCAGTTCCACGCCTTCTTCTTTAGCGTGCTGAATTTCCTCTTTACGAGCAGGCATTTCAGCTTCGCTGCGACGATAAACAACATATACATGTTCAGCTCCAAGACGTTTAGCAGTACGTGCAGAGTCCATAGCAACGTTGCCTGCGCCTACTACAGCAACATCTTTGCCATGGCAGACAGGAGTTGCTCTGTGAGGGAAGTCCCAGGCACCCATTAGATTAACTCTGGTTAAGAATTCATTGGCTGAATAAACACCATCTAAATTCTCGCCGGGAATACGGAGGAAGTGAGGCAAACCAGCACCGGTACCAACATATATAGCCTTGAAACCTTCTTCACCCAGCAATTCATGCAAAGTAAAAGTACGACCGATAATAACATCAGTCATAATCTTAACGCCCAAATCTTTTAAGCCTTCAATTTCGTGCTGCACAATAGTCTTGGGCAGACGGAATTCAGGAATACCATACATCAGTACACCGCCGGCTTTGTGGAGAGCTTCGAACAAGGTTACATCATAACCCATTTTTGCCAGATCTCCGGCAGCTGTCAGACAGGAAGGACCACCGCCTACTACAGCAACTTTAATGCCTTTGGGAGTAATATCAACATGCTCGCTGCGGTCTTGACCATTAGCACGAGCTGTATCAGCTACGAATCTTTCCAAACGGCCGATAGCAACAGGTTCGCCTTTAATGCCAAGAATACAATGCTTTTCGCATTGGTTTTCCTGAGGGCAAACACGTCCGCAAACTGCAGGCAGGCTGGTTTTCTTTTTCAGGATGGTAAATGCACCGGCAAAATCTTTTTCAGCAACTGCATGAACAAAGTCAGGAATATCAATGTTTACGGGGCAGCCCTTTACACATTGAGGCACCTTGCAATGCAGGCAGCGTTGTGCCTCATCTACAGCAGTCTCAGGAGAATAACCAAGTGTAACTTCTTCAAAGTTTTTATTTCTTACATCAGCCGGTTGTTCCGGCATTGGGTTTCTCATTCCTCCACGCATTTGCAATGACCTCCACAACCGTATTCTACTGATTCTTGATCAACGTACATCTTAGAACGTTTTCTCAAATTGTCCCAGTCAACTAAATGAGCATCGAACTCAGGACCGTCACAGCAGGTGAATTTAGTTTCTTTGCCAACCATAACACGACAGCCACCGCACATACCGGTACCATCAACCATAATGCAGCTTAAGCTGGCAGTAGTCTTAACACCAAAGGGTTTTGTAGTTTTTGCTACGTTCATCATCATAACGATAGGTCCAATAGCTACAACGTAATCTGGCTTGTTGCCTTCTTCCATCATCTTTCTCAATGGATCGGTAACGAAACCTTTAATTCCCTCAGAACCATCATCAGTGGTAATAATAAGTTCATCGCTGATAGCAGCCATTTTGTCTTTCCACATAATTAGTTCTTTGGTTCTGCCACCAAGAATAGAGATAACTTTATTGCCCATTTCATGATAAGCCTTGGCAATAGGATAAACAGGAGCTGTGCCGATACCGCCGCAAACCATAACAACAGTACCAAATTTTTTCATTTCAGAAGGTTGACCCAAAGGCCCCAGGATGTGTGCAATCTCATCCCCAACTTCAAAATCATGGCAAATGTGTTTAGTCGTATTGCCAACCGCTTGAATAACCATAGTGATAGTTCCTGCTTTAGCATCGGAATCGCCGATGGTCAGAGGAATTCTTTCACTGTTTTCGTCTGCCAGAACCATTACGAATTGTCCGGGTTTACATTTGTGGGCAATCAATGGTGCTTCCACAGTAAGCTCAGTTACTGCAGGAGACAGATGACATTTCTTTAAAATCTTTGCCAAAATACTCACTCCCTCACGTTATTAACTAATCTCTTTGCTCTTTTATTAACCTCAGCATAGACCTTTGCTAAATCTATGGTTAATAACTTACCTTTTTCCATCAGAACTTTTCCGTTTACCAGCACTGTATCAGCATCTGTGCCGGAAGCTGCATAAATAAACAAAGAATAACGGTCATTCCGCGGATACCACTGTGGCTTGTCCATATCATATAAAACCACATCAGCAATATTACCAACTTTAATTTCACCTATATCGGCAAAATCCAAAGCTTTATAACCATTCTCAGTAACCATGGACAGAGTTTCCTTAGCCGGAAGGGCTGTTGGGTCACCTGTTAAATTCTTTTGAAGAAGACTTGCCAGTCTAGCCTCTTCCAGCATATCAAGATTATTGTTGCTGGAAGCACCGTCTGCTCCTAACGCAATTAAAATATTGTGTTTCTTCATAGCTGCTATAGGTGCAAAACCGCTGGCCAGTTTCAAATTGCTTTGAGGATTATGTACTACTCTCACATGTTTGTCTGCCAATATATCCATATCAGCCTCAGAAACATGAACGCAATGAGCTGCCAAGGTCCCGGTTTCAAACATACCTAAATCATTTAAATAAGCTACAGGTGTTTTCCCTTGTTGTTTAAGGCAATCCTCAACTTCACCTTTTGTTTCTGACAAATGTACATGAATTTCTGAGCCTATTTTTTGGGCATTTTTTATGATTTTATTTAAGGTATCCTTAGGACAAGTATAAATAGCATGAGGCCCTAACATTACTTTAATACGGCCATCTGCACTATTGTGCCACTTTTTGAAAAGCTCTGCATTTTCCTTAATACGGACATCTGCTTCTTTGCCTGTACCGGTTATTCCTCTGCTTAAAGAGGCTCTAAAGCCGGTTTCATTAACAGCCTGAGCTGTTTCGTCCATAAAGAAATACATATCTGCAAAACAGGTTGTACCTGTTTTAAGCATTTCAGCAATAGCCAGCTGAGTGCCCCAATACACATCTTCACCTGTCAGATTGTTTTCTGCAGGCCAGATTTTGTTCTGAAGCCAATCCATTAGCACCATATCATCGGCGTAACTGCGGAACAAAGTCATGGCTGTATGAGTATGAGCATTAACCATGCCCGGAACGGCGATCTTATCAAAACCGTCAATAATATACTTTCCCTCTAATGGTTGCTCTGTAATAGCAGCAATGCGCTTTCCCTGAATACCAATATTATATTCTTTACCGTCATTTTTAGAAATTATTTCTGTATTACGAATAACGATATCATATTCCATTTAACTGCCTCCTATAGAAGCGCTATTAGTCATTAAAAGCATTTAGTTGAAACCCGCCAAAGTCTTTCGTGGCATGACGACAACTGCAGCTTGCAGGACTAGGTTCAGTATCTTTTATAAATAAATCCAATAATTCATTCATCTGGCGACTATACTTTTGCATGTTACTTTCCACTTCTTCATGAGCCAAAGGAGTGCTGGAGATTCCTGCCCCCATATTAGTAACCAAAGAAACATTTACATAGCACATTTCCGCTTCTCTGGCCAGAATGGTTTCAGGCATTCCGGTCATACCAAGCAGGTCTCCGCCTAATTTAGCCAGCATTTTTACTTCGGCGCTAGTCTCATAGCGAGGTCCTTCTGATGTAACATAACACCCTGTGGTAAAAACAGGCATATGCAATTCCTGCATAAATTTAATAACTTTTTTTCTAAGAAAAGGACAATAAGGATTGGTAAAATCTACATGAGCCACTAAGTGACCTTGACCGTTATAAAAAGTATTAATTCTATTTTTCGTAAAATCAATAATCTGGTCACAAACTACAAAAGACCCCGGCACCATTTTTTCATTGGCCGAGCCAACTGCTGCTGTTGCCAAAATTTCTTCGGTTCCTAAGTATTTAAGAGCCCAAATATTGGCACGGTAATTAATCTTATGGGGAGGTACGCTATGACCTTTACCATGTCTGGCCAAATAAATAACCTGATTACCGCTTTGAAGACCTTTTTCACAATATGCAGGACCAAAAGGTGTCTGAATTGTTAAGGGTTCCAGCTGTTCTGTTTTTGATGGGTCTTGAATACCTGTTCCACCGATAATAGCAATCTTACGCATGATTTTTCTCCTCTAATTGTTTTCTGCAATAATGGGAAGCAAATCTTTTAATTTCTGAATCGTATAATCAGGTTTAATTAAATCATAAAAACATTTTCTATCGTAACTGCTCCAGTCTACAAGGACTGTTTTGCATCCTGCTGCCCGGCCGCTTAGTAAATCGAAAGGACTATCCCCTACACACAAACAATCTTCAGGAGGAAGCTGCAGCAATTCGGCACCTCTGACCATAGGTTCAGGATCGGGTTTATGTTTTTGGCAGTCATAGCAGCCTACAATACCTTTAATGTATTGACGAATATTTAAACATTCCAAGCCCCTGCCTGCCATTTCATTTGTTTTAGAAGTAACCACAGATGCCGGTATATCAGCAGCCAAAAGAGCAGCGAGACCCTCTTGGACAGAAGGAAAAGGCCGGATTAGACTATCATGATGGGCAAAATTATAATCTCTGTAATATGCCACCATTGCATCCGGATCAATGCCAGGTGCAACATTAGCTAAACAATCCCGTAAAGGTAAGCCAAAAGTTTTCAGAATCTCATCATCAGATATATCCTTATTGAGAAAATGCTTTATGGTTTTGTGAAAAGTAATGAGAATCAAATTAGTTGTATTTCCCAGTGTTCCGTCGAAATCAAACAGTATGCCTTTGAGCGCCACTTATCTTTCTCCTTTTTAATCTGTACCTTTCTATTTTACCATAATTGCAGGTAAATTTAAAGCAATTCAAGGAGAGAATTTCCTCTGTATAAACAAAAACACCTGAATAAATCAGGTATTTTCGTCATAAATATATTTAAATTATTTATCTTGCTTAGTGAAAACAATTTGTTTAGGTCCCAATTCGGCAGATTCCGGAACCAAAACATCATTAAAACTAATAGCCCTATTATGGACAGTATGATTCCACACATGGTTATGTCTGCGGAAAAATCCCAGTGCAGAAATAGGAATCCAACTATAAACAAAAATTGGATAGAACAATGTATAGAACCAGGATTTAGGAGCTGCGTGTATCTTGAGCAGCACAATAGCCGGAAGAACATATTGACCGATACCTATAACCTGCCATATTTCATAAGGTAAAATAGCATATAGGACATTGGTATAGAAAGGAACATATTCATAAATAGTACTGCAAATAACAAAGAATGTAGAGATTAAGAGGAAATAAGTCTGGAACAAATGAATAATTGCATCCAGAAGCACAATATCGTGTCTTTTAATGCCTGCCACAAGCAACTTGGGAATATAGCGTGAAGCTACATCATATTGACCTTGTGCCCAACGGAGTCTTTGATTCCAAGCAGCCTTAAATGTCAGAACTTTTTCATCATAAACAATAGCTTCCTGAGCCCAGCAGGTAGGAACACCGTCCAACAAAGACTTCATGGTAAATTCCATATCTTCTGTTAAACAAGTTGCTCCCCAGCCATTTTTACGTAATACTTCTGTGGAAATACACATACCTGTTCCTCCCAGAACAGAAGATAAACCAATATTGTATTTCGCATAATTCCAAAGATAATTAATCATCCAGAAAGAAAGGGCAAAACATCCGGAAACCCAGGTATCATTAGGATTTTTTGTATCCAAATAACCTTGGATAATCTTTTCACCCTTACAGAAGTGGTCATTCATTTCCAAAAGAAAATCAGGATGAACCAAGTTATCAGCATCAAAAATCACAACAGCATCATATTTTTTGGGCAGAGCAAAAAGTTTATTGAACATCCACTCCAAAGCAAATCCCTTGCCCTGATCCTGTTTGTTTTCTCTTTCATAAACCAGAGAACCGGCTTTACGAGCAATATCAGCAGTATTATCCTTGCAATTATCAGCAATGACAAAAATATCA
The DNA here is from genome assembly GCA_022653215.1 of Acidaminococcaceae bacterium. Lineage (GTDB taxonomy): Bacteria > Bacillota > Negativicutes > Acidaminococcales > Acidaminococcaceae > JALCSJ01. The sequence continues at coordinate 991 of JALCSJ010000067.1, read as the reverse complement.
TACATACTGTCAGGATATTTTAGCATATGAAGATTTTCCACCAATTCTCCAATAACCTGTGCTTCATTATGTGCTGCCACAATTACAGCAAAAGTAGTCTTTGGTGTTAAAATCTTTTTTTCTTTTTTACAAGGCAGGATACCAAAAATAGAAATAGTAAAATAATAAATAGTAAAGAATACTATCATTAATTGCAATGGTATCATGATAATGTCAAAATAACTGCTCATGAATTTATATGCTCCTTTGTTTAAACACTGGCTGTCTTATGAAAAAATTTAACATAAACAGCATTTATTATACCACAAATAGTATAAGTAAACATACAAATAAAAGGAATTGCATGAATAGCTCTAATGTTAGAAACTAACATATAAAGGCCGATTAACAAAGAAACAATAACCGGGACTTAAAAAAGCGGATTGCCCTTTCCCTTAAAATCAGGGAAACGCACATCGCTATACATAATAATCGCAATGGCTAAGGTGCCAATAGCAACTACTACCGAAGAATTATTATACCCCGAAATTACATAAGTTGCAAGTACACATGCTCCACCCGGAATAGGCATTCCCTGAAAATATCCATGTATTGCGGATACATTAGTATTAAACCTGGCTAAACGCATTGCTCCACCAAAAGTAAAAAGGGAAGCAATAACCTGGCCCGCAAGACCTAAATCCTGCATTCCATAAATATAAATTAAAATAGCCGGGGCTACACCAAAAGAACAAACATCACATAATGAGTCCAGCTGAATGCCAAAATCACCGCTGCAATGCAATAACCTTGCAGCCCTGCCATCGCATGAATCGGCAGCTACTGCCAAAACAATCAGCACACTGGCCCAAAAAAAATTCTTTTCCATAGATAAAAATATTGAAATAACACCAAACACCAGGCTGAGACCGCTGATACTATTTGGCACTATGCGTCTATAATTCATTATTAATCCTGCCTCCCAATAACAGTAATTCCACCTTTAACTTTG
>JALCSJ010000066.1 GCA_022653215.1 Acidaminococcaceae bacterium | reverse complement strand
AGGAGCATCAGCTATATCCGGCTTCTCCACCATATCTTCAACCTTAAATGTTCTGGGATTATCAGTAGCAACTGTATCTACAATACCATAAGAAGAAACCTTGTCTTCAGGTACCATCTGGCAGCCTAAAACACTGCCTCCTGTTTTTTCGTAAACATTCATCAGCTGCTTCAAAGCAGGGGTTCCCTCAGTATAAACCACATCATCACCTAAAAGTACCGCAAAAGGCTCATCCCCGATAAACTGTTTGGCACAGGAAATAGCATGGCCCAGTCCTTTAGGTTCCTTTTGACGGATATAATAAATATTTATACTGGCAATATGCCGAACCATTTCCAGTAAGTCCGTCTTACCCTTTTCGGCTAATTCATACTCCAGTTCCAGACTGCGGTCAAAGTGATCTTCAATGGACCGCTTGGTCCGGCCGGTAATAATCAAAAACTCTTCAATACCTGATGCCACTGCTTCTTCTATAATATACTGAATGGTTGGTTTATCCACAATAGGCAGCATTTCTTTGGGTGTTGCCTTAGTTGCAGGCAGAAATCTGGTACCTAATCCAGCTGCCGGAATTACTGCTTTACGAACTTTTTTTATCATGACAAAGCCTCCCCGTTTAATAAGCTCCTTTACCCTTAAATACTGCTTTAAAGGTTCTGAACAACAACATAACATCCAACCAGACTGCCCAGTTACGCACATACCAGGAATCCATCCCGACTCTTTCGTCATAGGTAGTATCACTGCGGCCGTTTACCTGCCACATACCGGTAATACCCGGTCTAACCATGAAATAATCGTTGATATAATCTCCATACCTGGGAACTTCTGCCTTAATAATAGGTCTGGGTCCCACCAGGCTCATGTCTCCTTTAAGAACATTAAAAATCTGCGGAAGTTCATCCAGGCTTGTTTTTCTCAGGAAATGTCCTATTCTTGTAATGCGTGGATCATCTTTTAATTTAAAATCTTTTTCCCATTCTTCCCGCATTTCAGGATTATCTTTTAAATATTGCTCTAACTTATTCTGAGCATCAATGCACATAGTGCGGAATTTATAACACATAAAATACTTACCGTGACGGCCGATTCGTCTATGAGCGAAAATTACCGGTCCGGGAGAATCGTGTTTAATCAGTACAATCAACAATAATAAAATGGGACTGATGCAAATAGTTCCCACTACAGTCAGGACCATATCAAAAACAAACTTTATAACCCTGTTGTAAGCATGGGCCAGATTATTATGCAAGTTTAAAAGCATAAGTTTTTCGTTGAATAAGCTTTCAACTTCCAAGCCACCTACAGGCAGCCCGATTAAATCCGGCACAAAAGAAAGGTTTTTTACCAGGGGCTGAATTCTATAAATCAATTCGCTTAAATTTTTTGTGGAAAGTCCCGGTGCAGCAATAACTACGTCTTTGACCCTAGTCCGGCGAATGATTTTTTCCGCATCGTCAAAAGTTCCTAAATATGGAATATTATGTTCTAAAGATTTTCCCGCCTCTGCATTATCATCTAAAACGCCTAAAATGCGATAGCCAAGGCCAACATCTTCTGAAAATCCTTTAACTAAAAGGTTGGCAGTTTTTCCTGCACCGATTAACAAAACAGGTAACTGCAAAGCTCCCGCTTTTTCTAAAATTTTTTTAACTATATAACGAAAAATGCCTACAAAAAGAAAAGTAAAAACCCATAATAATGCTACATATAGACGGGAAGTAGAACCGGCAATATGGGTAACATACAAAAGCAAAACTATGGTAACAGTACCATAAACACAGGCCGCAAAGAGTTTTTCCACTATCTGCCAAAACTGCATCCGTTTCCGGTAAAGTCCTGCTACCTGAAAATACACCATAAAAGCAAAAGGAAATGTCACATGAGAATTAAGCCAAGAAATGTGCAATATTCCGCTGGCCTCAGTTAGCATAATATTTCTTAAATAAAAGGAAATGTTTTCCGCACAAAGAATCCCTAGCCAATCACTAATGGCTAAAATAAAAGGCATTATTAAATTACTATTTGTTTCCCAAAACCCCGCAACTTTACGACGGGAATGTTTTGACCTTTTAGCTGAAAAGGAGTTTCCCATAATATTTATTCCTCTTTATTTTCTGTCTGCTTATTTTCTTCTTGCTTCTTAACTTTTTTGCTATTATAATTCTGAGCCATTTTTCCGATGTCCCCTGTTTCCAGCCACATTTCCACAGCAGAAGCGGCCTTGTCCACAGCTTCTTTAACAGCATCCTGCTCGAAAGTAGAAAACTGCTGTAAAACATGCTTAACCACTTCTTCTTCCGTATGAGCCGGATGCCCGATACCGATTTTTATTCTGGGGAATTCATCAGTTCCTAAATTCTGAGTAATGGATTTAATCCCATTATGCCCTCCTGATGACCCTTTTCTGCGAATTCTTACAAAACCGCAGGGCAAATCCAAATCGTCCTGAATAACTAACACATCTTGTGGTTCAATATGGTAAAAATTGGTAAAATCACTGACTGCTATACCACTTAAGTTCATAAAAGTAGTAGGCTTAATTAGATAAACTTTTTCCGGTGTGCGATGCTCAATAAAGGTTGCATTATCGGCACCACGCCAAGTAGACTCGCCCCAGCGGCGAGCCACTTCGTCAGCTACCATAAAACCTATATTATGGCGAGTTCCGGCATATTCTTTTCCTACATTTCCTAATCCTACAATTAACTTCATCAAATACTCCAAATAGTGACTAATAATCAAATAATCAAAGGAAAGGACCAAAAAGGTCATTCCTCTTTGGTCCACGTTTTAATTTCTTTCATTCCAATTTCTTAAGCCAACCCGAGTCTAACAACGCAGACGAGTGAAATTTTGCTATTTTAATCTTCAAATAACTGGCTTACTGATAATTCGTTATGAATACGTAAAATAGTTTCAGCCAAAATCGGTGCTACGGACAGCACTTTGATTTTAGGATGCTTCTTATTAGGAGGCAAAGGAATAGTATTAGTAACTACCAATTCCTTGATTTCAGACTGAGCAATACGGCTCAAGGCCGGATCAGTTAAAATCGGATGCGTAACACAGGCATAAACTTCTTTGGCACCAAACTTCTTCAAAGCCTTGGCCCCTTCAGTTAAAGACCCTGCTGTATCAACAATATCATCGACCATGATGGCAATCTTGTCTTGAACATCGCCAATCAGGTTCATAACTTCAGCAACTCCCGGTTCCGGGCGACGCTTATCAATAATAGCAATACCACAGTTCAAAATCGTGGCAATGGCTCTAGCGCGGCTTACGCCACCTAAATCCGGAGAAACCACAATCATATCTTTATGATCAAAGTTCTTTTCTTTCATATAATCTGCTAAAATCGGGCCACCGGGCATATGATCCACGGGAATATTAAAGAAGCCCTGAATCTGAGCAGCATGCAAATCCATAGTAACAACACGGGTAATGCCGCTGCAGGTCATCAAATCTGCCATCAGCTTGGCAGTAATCGGTTCCCGTCCCCGGGCTTTACGGTCCTGACGAGCATATCCATAAAAGGGTACCACAGCAGTAATGTGTTTAGCGCTAGCCCGTTTTAAGGCATCGGCCATAATCAAAAGTTCCATAATGTTGTCATTAACGATTGGTCCACAGGTTGGTTGAACAATAAAGATATCCTTACCACGGACACTTTCGTTAATCATAACCTGAACTTCGCCGTTGTTGAACCGGTTAATAACCGCATCTCCTAAGGTTGTTCCTAGGTAAGCGGCAATCTCTCTGGCTAAATCAGGATTAGCGTTACCGGAAAAAATAATCATATTGTTATCGGTCTTCTTTTCTAACATGCTGATACCCCCACATAAGACAAAAATTTTAACTTGACTACCATTAAAAGTATACAACGCAATTTACTTTGTGACAACCGCTATTTTTGACGATATTTTTCTGCCCAGCCGGCAATGTTGACTTGACGCCCTCTGCCTACCCCCAAACCGTTTTCCGGTACATCCTTGGTAATAGTGGAACCGGCTGCTACATAAGAACCTTTTCCGACTTTGACGGGAGCAACCAAATTGCTGTTGCATCCTACGAAAGCATTATCTTCAATAGTCGTACGATATTTTTTCTTGCCATTATAGTTTACAGTAATGCAGCCGCAGCCCATATTAACACCGCCGCCGATATCGCTGTCACCTATATATGTTAAGTGAGGCAGCTTAGTGCCAACACCTACTGTTGAATTCTTCACTTCTACGAAATTACCGATTTTCACTTTATCGTGAATAAGGGTATTAGGTCTCAAATGAATATACGGTCCCATGGTAACATTATTTTCCACTTTGCATTGCTGTCCATAGGTGAATTGGATATGATTGCCATTGCCAATTTCTACATCCTGCAATCTTACATTAGGACCAATTTCGCAGTCTTCCCCGATTTTTGTCTGACCCTGCAGCCAGGTAAAGGGATAAATCACTGTATCACGACCGATTTCCACTGTATCTTCAATGAAAGTACTGGCCGGATCCATAATAGAAACTCCGCTGTCCATTAGTCTGTCCAAAATTCTCTGACGCATAATGCTTTCCGCCACAGCCAACTGTTTTCTGGAATTAATACCCATAACCATGGAAAAATCTTGTGTTAAAATTCCGGCAACCTTTTTGCCTTTTTCCTGGCATTTAGTCAAAATATCCGTTAAATAATATTCTCCTTGCGCATTATTCGTGGACAAGCTGTGGAGAAGTTGGAAAGCCAGAGGATACTCCACACAATAAATACCTGTATTAATTTCTGTAATAGCTTTTTCCCCAGCAGTAGCATCTTTTTCTTCTACGATTTTTGCTACATTGTTGGCTCCGTCTCTTACAATACGGCCATAGCCAAAAGGCTCAGCTGTTTTAGCAGTAAGGACACTAACGGCAGCACCGCTGGCTTTATGAATTTCACAGAACTTTTTAAGTTCTGCTCCATCCAGCAAAGGTGTATCCCCACAAAGGATTAAAGCCGTGCCACTTTGACCTTCTAAAGCTGGTTCTGCCTGAAGAACCGCATGACCTGTTCCCAGCTGCTCAGCCTGAAGCACCACTTTAGCTCTGCCGCTGATAAATTCAGTTACCTTGTCAGAGCCAAAACCCACTACCACAATCTTACGGCTGACTCCTGCGGCATCGGCTGCTTCCATAACATGCTCAACCATGGGCTTGCCGCCTACTTTGTGCAGAACCTTAGGCAACTTTGATTTCATTCTGGTACCTTTACCGGCCGCTAAAATAATTGCCACTAAATCTGACATTGTAATTCCCCCTCATTAAATTATTTCCGGATTTATTTTACTGATTTTCTTCTCTCCGTCTACACTTTCCAAGACGAGAAGAGACGCATATTCTTTAATAATTTTCTTCACAGGTTCCTTTGTGGCAACCAGAAAATAATTACCTACTACAATAGCTCCCACTTCATGAGCCAATTCTTCCATGCCTCTTGCTGTGCCTCCGGCCCTCATAAAATCATCTACGATTAAAACCTTGGCTCCATTGGGTAAGGCTTTCTTGGGTAAGGACATGGACTGAATCTTTTTCGTCGAACCGCTCAGATAGCTGATGCTGACTGCAGGTCCCTCGGTAATTCTGGCTTCTTTTCTGGCCATGACCATAGGAATATTAAAAGCTCTGGCCACAGACAAAGCCAAGGGAATGCCTTTTGTTTCTACAGTCATTACAAAATCAGGATGGAGATCCAAAGATCTTTGCATGATAATCTCTCCCAGCCTCATAGTAGTGCGGGGAGTAAAAAGAATATCATTCATATAAATCATACCACCGGGCAAAATACGCTGGGGATCTTGTAATTTGTGAGATAAATCCCGGAGAAAGTTCACATTGCTTTCGTCGGTATTATAGGGAATAAAACGAACACCGCCGCTAACTCCGGCTACCGTTTCAATAACACCTAAATCGTAAGCTGCCAGACCATTACGCACGGCCTGAACATCTTCGCTTAAAGTAGATTTAGCCACGGAAAATTTCTCGCAAAAAAGTCCAAAAGAAAATAATTCTCCCGGATTATCTACCAGTTCTTTAGTTAAAGCCACAACCCGTTCCAATCTCTTAACTCTAGCCATTCTGGTTGTCCTTTTCTTTGGCTTGCTTTGCTTCATCGGCTAAACTGTTTTCCTCAATGGTTTTCAGCAAAGTCCGTTCAGCGTTTTCCATATGAGTACGAACTGCCTGCTGAGCTGCATCTGCATCTCTTTGGGCAATAGCATCAACAATAGCTCTGTGTTCATCCATCATCTCGGCCAAACGTCCGGGATAGCCCATGGAACCGCCTCTGATGCTGTTAATCTGTTCCCTTAAATTATTGACGATACTGATCAGCCTGCCATTGCGGCTGGCATTATATATTATGTCATGGAATTTAGTATCGCTGACAACCAGTTTATCCATATCATTTTCGGGAGTCAATGGTGTCATGGCTACCAAAATTCTTTCCATTTCTTCCAACTCATCATCATCAATTCTCTCGGCAGCAAGTCCTGCTGCCAGTACTTCCAAAGCAGTACGGACCTCATATACTTCGTTAATGTCCTTAATGGAAATATTGGCTACATAGGCTCCTCGTCTAGGAATCATAACAACCAGACCTTCCAGTTCCAAAGCCCTGATAGCTTCCCGGACCGGTGTTCTGCTAACACCAATCTCAGAAGCTAGCTGTAGTTCCATTAAGCGCATGCCCGGCGGGAAAGAACCCTGTAAAATAGCATGCCGAATATTATCCGTAACCAATTCCCGTAATGGCTTGTATGCATCCAGCTGAATCTTTTCCAATTTATTTTCCATTATCCATTTCCCCCTTTGTTGTTACTGCAATGTTGATTTCTACCGCCTGTGTTGCTTTTAATGCTGCAGCTACCTGCTTAGCTGTATTTTCATCAGGCACTATGCCAAAAATCGTTGGTCCGCTGCCGCTCATCAAAGTTTTTTCAGCGCCTGCTTTTTCCATTATGCTTTTTATATCTTTAAGAATGGGATAGGCCGGTAAGGTAACTGTTTCCAAATCGTTGCTCATATGCTTCAGCAATTCCTGCCTGTTCCCTTCTTTGATTGCTTGAATTATAGCCTCTTCATTGGTTGGCTTTAGTACCGCCTCTTGTTGAAAATTCTTGTAAACCCAGGGTGTCGATACTGCTAAATTACGTGGTTTGGCCAAAACCAACCACAGCTTTGGGACATCAGGCAAAGGTGACAAAATCTCTCCCCGACCTGTAGCCCTAACAGTACCGCCCTTTATGCAGAAAGGAACATCACTGCCTAATTCTTCAGCCAGTTTTTCCAATTCTCTGTCTGTCAGACCGGTCTGCCACAATTTATTCAACCCTCGGAGTACTGACGCTCCGTCTGTGCTGCCGCCGGCTAAACCTGCTGCCTGAAAAATTCTTTTTGTTATGTGTATTTTAACCTCCGGCTTGTGGCCTGTAGCTCTACTCATAAGCATGGCAGCCTTATAAGCCAGATTGTGTTTGTCGCAAGGCAAACTAAGGTCATCGCAAGTAAGCTGAAAACTATCAGCTGCCGTGAAATCCAAATAGTCTGCAAAAGAAATAGTCTGCATGACCATATCCACGTTGTGATAGCTGTCAGAACGCATGCCCCCTACCGACAAGCCCAGATTGATTTTTCCGTATGCAATTTCTCTCATTTTTTCACCTTTGAAAAATTGTTTTTTGTATACTATATTATTTTAACGTGTATTTCGTCTGGTAGCAAGGGAAAAAGCGAACTTTTTGCTTTTTTATAGTAAAATGTTCGAATTTCGCCTTTTTTGTAACAGCTTTTAGATTATTCCACTCCCTACTAGCTTAGTTTCATAAATAATGTTACAATATCACTACCATAGGAAAAAGGAGGGGTGTTGGTCATGTCTTTTATTAAAAAATACTTATATAGATTTTGGTTCAAATACATAATGATTATCCTGGGCTGCTTCTGTATGGCAGCTTCTATTAATGCTTTTTACCTCCAGCACCATTTTCTCAGCGGAGGTATTTCCGGTATTGCCCTTATTTTATACTATCTTTTTGGCTTACCTGTTTATCTTACTAACATAATATTAAACATTCCTTTATATGTTGTGGCTTACCGGCATTTTAGCAGGAGCTTTTTTGTCAGCACTGTGTTTTGCTCTTTATTTTTTTCTGTTGCCCTAAAAGCAACGGATTTTTTAATAGCTACATCTTATGTGCCTGACCAGCTTCTGTCCTGTCTGGCCGCCGGTATTTTTAATGGTATCGGAGCCGCTATGGTTTACCGTGTAGGTGCCTCCAGTGGTGGAACTGATATTATAGGGTTTATGATGACCAAGTACTATAATATTAGCGTCAGCGTTACAAATTTTGTGTTAGGTACTCTTTTATTGGTTTTTGGTGCCTTTCTTTATGGCATAACTCCGGCCCTTTATAGCTTAATTCTTTTTTTCATTACTTTCAAGATTACCAATGTATTTATGGTAGGTTTTGATTATAAGAAGTCCCTGCTTATTATTACAGATGAACCGGAGGTCATTGCCGCCAGCATTATGAAAGAAGCTGACCGGGGTGTTACCTATCTTTATGGTGAAGGTGCCTATACTAAAAAAGAGCGTAAAGTACTCTTTGTTGTAGTTAAGCTGACACAGCTTGCCAAGATTAAACGGCTCATTCATGAGGCGGACCCTATGGCTTTCGTTATTGTCCAGGACGCCAACGATGTACTGGGTCGTGGCTTCACCAATCCTCAACAAAACATATAAGTTAAAAAAGTCGCTCCGACAGGAGCGACTTTTTATTTAAATGTATTAGCTAAAACTCCGAATTCTTGGATGGTCAGAGTTTCACCCCGGCGTTTGCCGTCGATACCGGCACGTTCCAGCCAGGCACTGACAAATTCTCCTGTTAGTCCCATATTTTTCAGAGCATTGCTCAGCATCTTGCGGCGGACCGAAAAAGCCCCTCGCACTACTTTGAAAAATGTTGCCTCATCCACATCTATGGGAGCTTTAGCCCGTCTCTCGCAAACTAAAACAGCGGACTCCACATGAGGAGCCGGCATAAAAGCTTTAGCCGGCACAGTACAAAGAAGCTTTGGTTCTGTATAGTATTGCATAGCTACAGTCAAAGCCCCGTAGTCCTTGCCTCCCGGCACAGCCACTATTCTTTCTGCAACTTCCTTCTGTACCATCATAACCAGCCTCTTAATAGGCAAATGCTGTTCCAAAAGGGCAAAAATAATCGGCGTAGTAATATAGTAGGGTAAATTTGCCGCCACTGTAAATTCTTCCTTGCCAACTAACTTTAAAATATCCGTTTTCAAAATATCAGCATTAATAATTTCAATATTGTCATAGCCCTCTAAAGTCTTGCCCATGACCTTAACCAGGTCAGAGTCCAGCTCTACAGCCTTAACCTGGGCTCCCCTCATAGCTAATGCCTGAGTCAGTGTCCCGATGCCCGGGCCGATTTCCAGAACGATGTCACCGGGTCCGCACTCTGTAGCAGCAGCTATAGACTCCACAACCTTTTCGTCTACCAAAAAATTCTGTCCCAACTTTTTTTTGGCTCTGTGACCAAAAGCTTCTAATATATACTTTGTAACTTCTCTCCGAGCAATAATCGGCTGTTCCATAAAATCTCCTTAAATACAATGTACGTTATTCAATAAGCGAGGGAGCACTAAACTGGTTGGACAGGCTCGACCAGGATGTGGCGGAATGCCATTCGGGAGAGTGACCAACCTTTTAGTGTGACCGAAGCTCTTTACACTATAACAACTTTACTGCAGCATCGAACTCATCACGAGTAATACCATAGTTATTCAGCCTGTTCAACAATTGCTTAGCATTGCCGTAACCTAAACCCAAAATAGCCCCTAACTTGGCACGACCTTCTGCAGCCATAGGCGATCCGTTTAATCCGGATAAAAATAAGTCCCGGTTGGTAAATTCCATCCGGGGCTTAATTTCTTGATAATGCACCTTGGACAGAGCCGCTCTTATAGCTTCAGGACTAGCCTGTTCAATACCCAGGTCATTGTTCCCGATAGCATCTTCCCTGGGGACAAAAGCCTGTCCCGCCTTGGGAAAACGTTCCGTCAAATAGGTGCGAATCCTCTCACCGGCCCTATCAGGGTCTGTAAGAATAATAATACCACGCTTTTCATAGGCTGCCTTAATCTTTGCCAAAGTATTGGGTGCCAGAGTAAAACCACCTGTTTCAATAGTTTCGGCATCTACTGCCTTTTTTATTGCCACAGTGTCCATCTTTCCCTCTACAACCAGTACTTCCTTTAACAAGGCATTCTCCTTTATTGTTCTAAGATATACATGTCGACAGTTCGTCGACCCCACTGTATTGCATCATTATAACTATCCATAAATAAATCAATACGGTTACCGCGAATAGCTCCACCGCAATCACCGGCCATAGCAAAACCATAACCGGGAATATAAACCTTGGTTCCATAAGGAATCTCGGAAGGATCCACAGCAATAATACCATGATAAGGAACTATGCCGATGGAAGTAACCCCATCACCATTGCCCTCTGCCAAAGTATAAGCAGTAGCTTCCATTTGTCTTACATTCTTGTATCTGACAAAACCACGGCTTGTTTCTAACATATTAACGTTAGCGCCGGTTCCTACTTCTACTATTTCAGCAACAGCAGGAGTAATAACTTCCTGGCAAACTTCCCTGTTAAATTGACGGCTGCCTACATTCACTACCTTATAGGTAACTTTGGCCTGACCGTTTTTGCCGGGGG
>JALCSJ010000065.1 GCA_022653215.1 Acidaminococcaceae bacterium | reverse complement strand
AGATTTCCCAGGGCTATCTCCAGGCCTTGTGGGAATATCAGACCATGATCTGCCAAATCACCGGTATGGATGTTTCCAATGCTTCTATGTACGACGGAGCTACGGCGGCAGCAGAAGCTGCGGTGCTGTCTTGTGAGGCAACCAAAAGAAAGGAAATCCTGGTAGCCCGTTCCCTGCATCCTAACTACCGTCAGGTTCTGAGAACCTATGCTAAGGATAGAGACTATGTAGTAAAAGAAATCGGCTATGAAGACGGGGTGACGCCGGTCAGCGAGCTGGAAAAAGCCATTTCTAAAAATACCGCAGCAGTTTTAATCCAAAGTCCCAATTTCTTTGGTTCCATTGAAGATTTGCAAAAACTAGCTGAAATTACCCATGGAGTAAAGGCGCTCTTTACTGCTATCTGCGACCCCTTTGCTTTGGCCGTTTTAGAAGCACCGGGCAAGCTGGGAGCTGACATTGCCGTAGGTGAAGGTCAGTCTTTGGGATTGCCTTTAGCATTCGGCGGACCGTATATAGGCTATATGGCTGTTACTAAAAAACTTATGCGCAAAATGCCCGGCCGTATTGTAGGAGAAACGGTGGATGTAAATGGTAAACGTGGCTTTGTGCTGACACTCCAAGCTAGGGAACAGCATATCCGCAGGGAAAAAGCTACTTCCAATATTTGCTCTAACGAAGCTTTATGTGCTTTGGCTGTGTCTGTGTATCTGGCTACAGTAGGCAAAGAAGGCTTTGTGGAGGTCGCCGGTCAGTCCATGGCCAAGGCTCATTATGCTGCTGAACAGCTAGCTGCTCAAGGTATACCCTTGGCATTTAAGACACCATTTTTCCAGGAATTCGTAGTGAAAGTTCCCGGGAAAATTGCCGAAATCAATGAAAAGCTCTACGCTAAGAAAATTATCGGCGGACTGGACCTGGGCCAATACTATCCGGAACTGGCAGGACATATGTTAATTGCCGTTACGGAAAAAAGAACGAAACAAGAAATAGATGCTTTAGTTGCCAGTATGGGGGTGAGATAATGGACAGACAGCCTTTATTATTCGAATTAGGCAAGCCGGGCCGCAGAGCCGTTGACCTGCCGGTGCTGGATGTTCCCGTCAAGGAAGGTCTTATCCCGGAAAATTATTGCCGTCAGGAAAAAGCGCCTCTGCCGGAGCTGAGCCAGATCGAAGTAGTACGCCACTATACTCAGCTATCAGAGCGGACTTTCGGTGTAGACAATGGTTTCTATCCATTAGGTTCCTGCACTATGAAATACAATCCTGTAGTGAACGAAGCAGTTGCCAGATATCCTGGCCTGTCTTCTCTTCATCCTCTGCAGCCGGTGGAAGAAGTCCAGGGTGCCATGGAGATTATGTATAACTTAAAAGGCGCTTTGCAGGAAATTACCGGTATGGACGGAATGACATTGGAACCGGCTGCCGGTGCCCACGGAGAACTGACCGGACTGAAACTTATCCGGGCTTATCACAGAGACAGAAATGATTTAAAACGGAACAAGGTCATTGTACCTGATTCTGCTCATGGTACTAATCCTGCTTCCACTGCTATGTGCGGTATGGAAGTAGTGGAGATTAAATCTGCAGCAGATGGTTCTATTGATTTGGAAGCTTTAAAAGCCGCAGTAGGCGAGGATACAGCAGCTTTGATGCTGACCAATCCTACCACTCTGGGTTTGTTCGAACACAAAATCGAAGCTATTGCCAAAATCGTTCATGAAGCAGGTGGCCTGTTATATTACGACGGAGCAAACTCCAATGCTATTATGGGGGTAGTACGGCCCGGAGATATGGGGTATGATGTGGTGCATCTGAATCTGCACAAAACCTTCTCCACGCCTCACGGCGGCGGCGGTCCCGGCAGTGGTCCTGTAGGAGTGAAAAAGGCATTGGTGCCTTATCTGCCCAATCCTCAGGTTGTGAAAACAGGGGACAAATATATTTGGCAGGATTCACCAAAGAGTATCGGTAAAGTCATTGGCTTTAACGGCAACTTTGGGGTAATGGTTAGAGCCTATGCCTATATTCTGGCTATGGGCGGCACAGGTCTTCTGAGAGCCAGCGAAGATGCTGTGCTCAACGCCAACTATATTAAAAAGGCCTTGGAAGGAACCTATGATTCACCTTTTGCTGACAAATTCTGTATGCATGAATGTGTGCTGACTTCCAAGCTTCAGCATGAATACGGAGTTCATACTTTGGACATTGCAAAGCGGCTGTTGGACTATGGCTATCATCCGCCTACAATTTATTTCCCCATGATTGTAGAAGAGGCAATTATGATTGAGCCTACGGAAACAGAGTCTAAGGAGACTCTAGACGGCTTTATTCAGGCTATGAAGGACATTGCCAAAGAGGCTAGTATAAATGCAGAGGTTATAAAGACGGCGCCTCATACCACCATTGTAGGGCGCATGGACGAAACTTTGGCGGCACGCAAACCAGTAGTCAAATGGGGAGACTAAGGACAAGAATGGGTAAGAGACTAAGAACGAGATATTAGAATATATAAGGGCCGACGGGAAGCGTGTTTTTCTTTCCGGGACGTGTAAAGCACAGCGGTAGGCACTTTAGTGCCGTTAAGCCGCGTAGCGACTCGTCCGTAGGAAAGATAACACGCAACCGGAGGCCATCTAAAAAAATAGACTATAGCATATGCTATAGTCTAAATTTTTGTCTGAAAATATTTAGTTGGCGCTTTTAGCTTTTTGTGCCGCCAAAAGCTGGTCAGCCTTTTGCCGCATAGTTAACTTTTTGCCGCTGATCTCCGGAATCTGAACATCAGAAGCCTTAATAGTTCTGGTGGAAGTAGTAACCTTGGGAGGAGTAGTAACTACCGCATTCTGCTTAGCATCCTCCAAACGTTCTTCTTCATTGCGCAGAGCCTTATTCTCTGTCTCTTCATAACTGCCGGGCACAGGACTGAACTTAGCATTCTTGGTCCGAGGGTCATAAATAGCAGGAGAGTCACCTGCATCTGTAATATAAGGAGTCAGAATAATCATAACTTCTGTCTTTTTCTTAGAGTTAGTCCTGTTCTTAAAGAGCTCTCCTAAAATAGGAAGGTTGGATAAGAACGGTATTTTTTCAATCTTCTTTTGTTCTTCTTCATTAATCAGACCGCCGATAACCAGGGTTTCACCATTGCGCATTCTAACATTGGTGTCTGCTGTACGACTGGAAATCTTATAGTTTTTCAAAGTAGTGACCAGTGTAGCAGTACTTACTTCTGTGTGAACTGCGGCAGTAATATAGCCATCTTCGCTGACTACAGGCGTGTAGGAAAGCTTAATACCGGCATCTACATATTCAGTAGTAGAAGTGGTACTGCCATTGGAAACCTTTTCCGTAGTAACAGGAATATGATCACCAATAAAGATACTGGCTTGTTTCCCGGGGATAGTAATAATGCGAGGTGTTGCCAAAATATTAGCTTTATTGTTGGTAAACAAGGCCGTTAAAGTTGCCTGAATACGGGAAGTATCACCATGGCCCCAATTAATAACACCACCATAAGTAGTATCACTGTTACTTGATTCCGGTTCTGGTATTGATGACCAATCCCATTTAATGCCAAGATTCCTTTCATCTCCCAGTTCAAGAGCTACAATCTTTGCTTCCAGGGTAATCTGCTTTGTAGCTACATCCAAAACTTTCAAGGCATCACGTAATTTGTTTTCATCACCGATGCTGCCACTGAAAATAATAGAGTTAGTAACGGGATCAAAGCCAATGCCTTTGGAAATAGAGCCTTTTAAGGACTCTACCACTTCTTTGGCAGTGGCATATTGTAATTTAAAAATAGTCATACGACCAAAGAATTTTTCCATGTTCTCGGCAGTAGAAACAACAATAACATTATTCGTGGTTTTATAAGACAGACCTTTAGAGCGGGTGACTATATCCAAAGCCGTATCAAAAGGCACATCGTTTAAATCAATAGAAATAGTGCCCTTGACAGAATCATCTGTTACGATACTTTTTCCGGAAATAGAAGAAATAGCAGAAAGGACGTCTTTAATATCACCGTCTTTTATGGAAAGAGAAATATTAGCCAGGGCAATGCTGTTAAAACCCAGCAGTAAAGCCAGACTCAAAGAAGCTACAAGTTTTTTCTTAAAGGTCATCAGCCTCTACCTCCCAGCGGAATACTATGACCGTTAATGGAAACTCCGCCGCTGCCAATACTGTCTACAGAGTAGTCGCTGCCGATGCTTTGACCTACCCGGTAGGTATTGCTGCTGCCACGGTATTCAATGATAGCTACCTTATCGCTGCCGTTGGTGACAATGCCTTTAACCACAGGACGGCTTTCCTGTACAGGTACAGCTGCAACATTAGCAGGACCGCCGGGTACGCCGGGTCTGGAAGCGGGACCGGAAGGAACATGGACAACAGGAGCAGGCATAGCAGCTGCCGGTACCAGGAATGGATTTCTGGTAATGGTAGGTTGTTCGATTGCTTCATCGGCAACCGGTTCTGCATCCGGTGCCCCAACCGGTGCAGCTGCAATAGGAGCCTGAGCAATAGGTGCAACAGCCATGGTCTCAGCAGATACTTTTTTAAACATAGTATCTACCATAGCTCCTACATCATAACGGCAATACATATGAGTTCCGCTCATCAGGAAAAAAGCGGCCAGAATTGTAGCACCAACTTTATCAATCTTTTTATTTGCCATAAGGATTTCCCCCTTTTTTAACTTTCCTTTTTACTGTCCTTTTAAAAATACATGTATTCACAAATTGCCACTATGCCTATATTATAGTATAATTATGAGCAAAGGTAAACTTTTTTCCCCATAAAATGTAAGAAAATTCATTAAAAACTTCAATATCGGTGTATAATATAAACATAAATGGTTTATAGGGAGGGTTACAAGTGCTGCGGAAAAAGAAATTAGGGGAATTACTTTTAGCAGGTGGTTCCATTACAGAAAAACAACTGGAACATGCTTTAAGCGAACAAAAAGCCAAAGGTAAAAGATTAGGGGAAACCTTAATTAATTTAGGATATATTACAGAACGCCAGATGCTTCTTACTTTGGAAAAACAGCTGGATATTCCTTATATTTATTTAACTCAGGAAGACATTAAAGAAGCGGCTATTAAGCTGGTTCCGCTTTTTTTGGCAGAGCGCTATAACATTATTCCTATTCGTTTGGAAGGCAACAGTATCGTAGTGGCCATGAATGACCCTACCAATTTCTATGCCATAGACGATGTGCGTATGGTCAGCGGCCTGGACGTGGTTCCGGTGCTGGCTACAGCCAGAGACATCTCCGAAGCCATTGCCAAGCACTACGGCGTAAAGGGCAGAGTAGAAAAGGCTGTAAGCAAATTACAGGACGAGCATGTTACTGCCACTGTTCGTGATTTGGCTGATACTACGGATAATGCTCCTATTATCAGCATTGTAAACTCCTTGCTGGACCAGGCTGTCCAGGATAAGGCCAGTGATATTCACATTGAGCCGGAAGAAAAAGTCCTCCGGGTACGGTTCAGAGTGGATGGTGTTCTCAGGGAAGTTATTTCTTTCCCCAAAAACATTCAGGCGGCCATTCTCTCCAGAATTAAAATCATGGCAGAAATGGATATTGCGGAAAAACGTCTGCCGCAGGACGGCAGAATTAAACTGACTAAACAGAAAAGCGAAATTGATATCCGTGTTTCCTCCATGCCCACCATTCTGGGTGAAAAGATTGTTATGCGTATTTTGGATAAATCCGCTATGGATATTAAGCTGGATGACTTGGGATTTACAGAAAAGAATATGGCTCTTTATAAAGACATGTTCGACAGTGCCTATGGACTGGTGCTGGTTACCGGGCCTACTGGCAGTGGTAAATCTACCACACTGTATTCCACTTTACTGTCCATAAACGATATTGAGAAAAATATTATTACCATTGAAGACCCTGTAGAATATAGAATACCGGGTGTTAACCAGATTGCCATTAACAAAAAGGCCGGACTGACCTTTGCCAGCGCCTTGAGAACAATTCTTCGTCAGGACCCGGATATTATCATGGTAGGCGAAGTACGTGATAAAGAAACAGCAGAGATTACTATTAATGCGGCGTTAACAGGGCATCTGGTATTTTCTACCTTGCATACTAACGATGCAGCGGGTGCTATAACCAGGCTGATAGATATGGGCGTGGAACCATTCCTAATTGTATCTTCTTTGCGTGGGGTTATTGCTCAGCGACTGGTACGTAGAATCTGTCCTGACTGCAAAAAGGAATATATACCGGCACCCAATTCCAATGAAAGACTGTATCTGGGCAAAGGCCCGGATGAGCCTTTGACACTGTGGAAGGGCGAAGGCTGCGCTCACTGCAACTATACCGGCTATAAAGGCCGTATGGCTGTTCACGAAGTAATGCCTATTTTCCCGGAAATGCGTAAGCTGATTATGGGGGAAGCTACCGGCAACGAATTATTTACCATGGCTAGACAAAAAGGTGCCAAAACAATTCGCGAAGACGGTATTATCAAAGTAATGGAAGGGAAGACAACCATTGACGAACTCATTAGAGTTTCCTATGGTGGAGGGGAAGAGTAGTTATGAAGAAAATTGATGAATTATTGCGCATAGCAGTGGATAGAAAAGCATCAGACTTGCACTTGACGGTGGGCTTGCCGCCGGTGCTCCGTATTAACGGTACCCTGGAAAAAATGGACCTGGACCCGTTGGAGAATGCTGATACATTTGCCCTAACGGAAGAAATGATGGATGCCAGACGGCGGGAAACTTTCCGTATGAAAGGGGAAGTGGACTTTTCTCACACTATTCCTAATTTATGCAGTTTCCGTGTTAACGTATACAAGCAAAGCGGCAGCGTAGCAGCAGTTATCCGTGTTATTCCTGCGGTGATTCCTACCTTCGAGCAGCTTCATTTGCCGGATGTACTGAGAAAATTTGCTTGCGAGCCCAGAGGACTGGTACTGGTTACCGGACCTACCGGCAGTGGTAAATCCACAACCTTGGCGGCTATGATTAATTATATTAATCGTAACTTCCGTTCGCATATTATTACTTTGGAAGACCCTATAGAATATCGTCATCCTCATATTAACTGCATTATTAACCAAAGAGAAGTAGAGACAGATACACTGTCTTTCAGCAATGGTTTAAGAGCGGCCCTTCGTGAAGACCCGGATGTTATTCTGGTAGGTGAAATGCGTGATGCGGAAACTATCGGTACCGCAATTACTGCTGCTGAAACAGGTCACTTGGTTTTAGCTACTTTGCATACTTCCGATGCGGCACAGACTGTCAACAGAATTATCGACGTTTTTCCTGAGCATCAACAAGCTCAGATCAGAGTTCAGCTGGCAGGAAACCTAATGGGTATTGTTGCCCAGCAGTTATTGCCTACAATAGACGGGAATGCCCGGGTAGGTGCTTATGAGATTTTAGTTGCTACCCCGGCTTTGCGGAATTTAATCAGAGAAGGTAAAACCCATCAGATTCAGTCCTATATCCAGACCGGTTCCCAATATGGTATGATCAGCATGGATATGGCCTTAGGAAAATTAGTACAGCAAAGAATCGTAGACAGAGAAGTTGCTAAAGCCCGCTGCGTAGATCAGCAGCTATTTGAAAAGTATGCATTAGGAATGTCACTATAACAGAAAGGGTGTTGGCCTATGGAGAGCTATAACTTTAAAGCCAGACGGCGCAGCGGTGAAATAGTTGCCGGTGTTATTAATGCTGACAATCCGGCAGCTGTGAATGAGTATGTCCGCAAGCAGGGCCTTATTGTCACACAAATTGCCAAGGCTAACCAAAAGAAAGTATATTTCTGGTCTAAATGGTTCCAAAAAAGTATTACCCTTTATGACATAGCTGTTTTCTGCAGACAGTTTGCTACCCTAGTGGCTGCAGGTGTTTCTTTGATTAGCGCCTTGGATATTCTAATCGACCAGACTTCTAATCCTAAATTTAAAGAAGTAATCAGTTCTGTGGCCAGAGAGGTTCACAAAGGTACTTCCTTATCTCAGGCTATGAATCAATTTCCGAAAGTATTCCCGGAGCTCATGATTAATATGATTGCGGCCGGTGAAACAGGTGGTATTCTGGAAACAGTTCTGAACAGACTGGCAACCCAGTACGAAAAAGAATATCGGCTCAAGGCTAAAATCAAATCAGCTATGACCTATCCTATTATTGTACTGATTGTAGCGGCCTTGGCGGTAGCAGTTATTTTGACCTTTGTAATGCCAATATTTACAGATTTGTTTAAAGCATTAAATACGACCTTGCCTATGCCAACACGAGTTGTTATGGCAGTCAGTGATTTTCTGAAATCTGCGGTAGGCTGGGGAGTTATTATAGTAGTATCAGGTATTTCGGCCATTGCTTACAAACAGGCTATTAAGCATAAAGAATTCCTGCTGTGGCGGGATAGATTTTTCCTGAAAGTGCCTGTGCTGGGAAAACTTTATAATTATATTATTATCACCCGTTTTGCTTCTACTTTTGCCGGACTGTCCCGAAGCGGCGTACCGATTTTACAAGCTTTGGAAGTTACGGCCAAAGCTACCGGATCCCTTCAGACAGAAAAAGTCCTGGAAGAGGCCAGAAGCAACGTAAGAGAAGGCCGTGGCCTGGCAGAACCAATGACTAACAGCAAAATGTTTCCTGCTATGGTAGTTAACATGGTATCTATTGGTGAAGATACAGGTTCTCTGGACTTTATGCTGGACAAAGTAGCAGAGTTCTATGGCAACGAAGTAGAAGATATGACTAATAGACTGCAGACAATTCTGGAACCGGTTTTAATTGCTATATTGGGTGTTGTGGTTGGGTTTATAGCCGTAGCTATGCTTCTGCCTATGTTCGATATTGTTACCCAGGTGGGCAAATTGTAGACAAAAAAAAGAAAAACTGTTTTTTTAATTAAATAATGCTTGACATATTATTAAATAATGATTATCATTAAAGCATAAGAAAAATTTGCCAGGAGACAAAGCAAGTTTTCTAAAACAAAAAACCAAACTGAAAAAGAAAAAGGGGGACTATTTAATGAAAATGTTAAAAGGTAAAAAAGGTTTCACACTGATTGAATTAGTTATCGTTATTGCTATTTTGGGTATTTTAGCAGGTTTGGCAATTCCTAGATTCTTGGATGCTACTGCTAGTGCAAGAGGTTCCAGAATTGTTGCTGACATGAGAACAGTAGATAGCGCTATTGTAATTTACAATGCAAAGACCGGTAGCTTACCGACTGCATCTACCCAACTGGTTGGGGAAGCAAATGGTGAGAAAGTAACTGGAGATACTTACAAATTATTAGCTTCTTGGCCAGTACCACCAACAGGTAGTGCAATTGTTACTAATAATGCTGGAAGTGCAATAAAATTAACTGCTACAGCAGCAAGAACATATGGTTATGATGCTACTAATGGTCGTTGTACTCTTGGTGCAAAGAATGTTTCTGAAATTCTTGCTTCTACAGCTGATTTAGCTATTTAAAGAGAAAAGCTATTTAACTGTTGTTGTAATTAATAATTTGGTAACAAAGAGAGAATATCTGATGGCAGATATTCTCTCCTTTTTATTATAAAGCCAACGTCGCCATTGGTGCCAGGCACCAAGGGCGACGAAAAGGCTGAAACTCGGCACTAGGTCAAGGGTTAAGGCGATGTAAATACAAACGGAGATGAACGACATGGTTAGATTTATTATTTCATTATTGTTGCTATTGTCTATGACGATAACAGCTTTTGCTGCACAAGGACAGTCTGTCTATGGTAGGCTGCATGTGGCTAATGGACATTTGCTGGCCAGTAATGGTCAGGTGGCTGTTCTGCATGGTATGAGTACTCATGGTATCCAGTGGTTTAGCCAATTTACGTCAGAGGGAGCTGTTAAGACTCTACGTAATAGGGGCGCCAATCTGCTGAGAGTGGCTATGTATACAGCAGAAGGGGGCTATATCAGCAATCCCGGTGTTCAAGACAAGGTGTTTCAAGCAGTGGACAGAGCTATAGCCAATGATATGTATGCCATTATTGACTGGCATATTTTGTCAGATAGCAATCCCAGAACTAACGAACAACAGGCAGTTACTTTTTTCCAAAATGCCACAGCTAGATATGGCAATAATCCTGCGGTAATTTACGAGATTTGTAATGAGCCAAACGGCAATGTGACATGGAGCGGAGATATTAAACCCTATGCTGAGCATCTTATTCAAGTAATCAGGCAAAAAGCCCCTGACAGCATCATTATAGTTGGCACTCCTACTTGGAGTCAGGGAGTGGACAGTGCAGCCGCTGACCAATTAACGGCAGCTAATATTATGTACGCCTGTCATTTTTATGCCGGTACTCATGGGCAATGGCTGAGAGATAAAGTGCAAGCTGCTGAGAATAAAGGCGCGGCTATCTTTGTCAGCGAATGGGGTACCAGTGCTGCTGATGGCAACGGTGGTGTGTTCTTGGACGCTGCTACTCAGTGGCTGAATTTCCTTGATCAGGAGCAAATTAGCTGGGCCAATTGGTCCCTGTGCGATAAAAACGAATCTTCGGCTGCCTTAAATCCCGGTGCTAACCCCAACGGCGGCTGGTCAGACAGTGATTTGTCTCCTTCCGGCAAGTTTGTGTTTGGCAAGTTTTAACAATAAAGGTAGATGCTGGGGTAGACAAATAACACTTTGGTTCAACATAATATGTAAGTTAGTTTTATTTGTAACAAATCTTGTTATCTGCTATAATAAATAATATCAAGCGAAAAGAGCCAATTTTCATGATTATTGCCGGTAAAACAGTAAAAATCATAGTACCAACATATAACGCTGGTCCACAGTTTAAGCAGTTCATAGCTGCTTTACTTAGCCAGCGTCATTTTATGTACCAAGATGTTTTAATAATAGATTCATCATCTCAAGATGACACTGTAATATTGGCAAAAAAGGCTGGCTTTGATGTAATAGTTATTCCTCGTGCGAAATTTTCCCACGGAGGAACAAGAGCAAGAGCTGTAGAGGAAACAAGGGCAGACATAATAGTATTTCTGACTCAGGATGCTATCTTGGCA